>JAGALE010000215.1 GCA_017625335.1 Lachnospiraceae bacterium | reverse complement strand
ATTTTAAATAGTTCTTCTCTTATCTTTACTTCTTGGCTATCATACAACAGATAGGTGCCAACTTACTTCCAACTCTATCATATTCCATAACCTTAAATCCATTACTTTCTATAAAACCCTTAAACTCATCATTTGTAGGCTTGATTTCAACTCTTTTCATAATCTGAATCACCTGATTTAATTGATTGATACGATTATTATTTACTGCATAACCCTTGATTATGTACTGTTTTAATACAGAATTGGCCCAACGTCGAAATTCTACACCTCTCTTTGACTTTACACGATAACCAACGGAAATAATAACATCCAAATTGAAATATTCCGTCATATGAGTTTGTGTTTTTCCCTCTATAGCACCATGTGGAGTGGTAGTCGCTAATTTTGCGACTACCACTGAATCACTTAACTCTTCATTTAATGCATTATTAATATGCTTACCTAGAGTTTTAACATCTCTTTCAAACAAATCAGCCATTTGATTTCTATTCAGCCAAACTGTTTCATTTTTGACCGGAACTGGTAAAACAATGGATTTATCTGCTGTTTCAAATAATACTATATCCTTATTTTTCTTAATATCCATATTTTTCTCCTTTCAAAAGTTCATTTTTTCAATTATTCAGTTTTATTCGTATCCTTTATTAACTTCTCATACTTCAACTGATACATATATCATTATTCCAGCATATTCTCAACAAATACTTGAATGTGTAAATAAAAGGGACAAAAATAGCCATTACGAAGAATTTCACTTCATAATGGCTATATGTATAATTAAATATAAATTTGCACTTCTTAAAACCGAAAGTTTCCTTTTATTAACTAAAAGTTAACTCCAAGCAAAACAAACATGGAAATAACTATAAGAATACTTATATCTGGCAATGTACTTCCTGATTCCCATAGTTAAGGTTATTGCTTCCCCTGCGTACCGCATCCCGACACGCAGGGAGTTTCGTTTAACCAATTTTTCCCGATAAAGCGGTAGTAGATGTCTACCTTTTGTTTCCGGCAGCAATTGCATTTTCCGCCAGAATATGATAAAACAAGGAATATAATTACTGATTTAATGATAAAATCAGAAAGTGAGGAACGATATATGTATAGTATAATCGTATCATTTGTGCTGTGTGCGGTGTCAGTTGCTATAATGGTCGTGGTCTATCGCACGATTAAGGGGATGCCTGCCGATGAAATGGGAGGCCCGCGTGCAAGAGCGGTCGGCATAGTTGGCATTGTTTCATCACTATCTGCAATAGGGTTCTTTTTTCAGTTTGTCTGCGCGGTCAGAGGGGAAACGATAATTGAATTCCTGAACAGGCGTCCGAACCGTTATGGTGCGCCGCTTCCGGTGCCGCTTTGGGCGTATTATTTATTTGAAATCGGAATTATGACAGTGCTTATCATTGTGCTGCTTAAAAACATTCGGAAATAGTCTTTTCCGATTTTACATCCTTTCCCCGGAAATTTGTTGGATTTTTACCAAGAACTACTTATTACAGAATATATGCCGGTGTACCTGAAGAATCAAATATGATTTATCCAGATTGGAATTACACAGAGCTTGAACAAAAATAAACTAAAGGGATTATTGCAATAACATATAAACTGCAATAATCCCTTGTTTTTTCCTACGCCGCCAAGTCTCTCTTTCCGTATCTCACATAAGCAGCCACAGTTCCTACCACCATAGCAACCATACCAAGCACCAACGCCGTGTCGTCTACATTCCCTGTGCTGAATATATCAGCCGCATTGGAATATGAAAATGGAGTAAGCAGCTTGTAGTCCTTAAGGTCCGGTATCATCCTAGCCATAAGGTCAAAGGCATAGAATATCATTACTATTCCAAGTCCTAGTCCAAGCTTGTTCTTCTTCATAAATGCTGATAATCCAAAGCATATTCCTGCTACCTCAAGATGCATCAAAAGCTGCATTCCGTGGTATAAAAAGAATCTCTCATAGCTTATATCCTCTCCAAGTATAACTATTCCAAGGAAGTAAGCTCCTACTGATATCACATTGAACATCACAACATTTGATAATATAGCAAGAAGCTTTGATGTTATGACCTTCTCTCTGGCTATAGGCAAGGTAAATAAAAACTCACTTGTATGCCCGTCCTCCTCCTTCGAAAGCATTACTGTAGAAATTATGGCAGCAAACATTGCGCCACCTAAGCTATGTATAGTTCCAACCTCAGTGGAGTAAAAGCCTGCCAATGTAGCGATACTAAGCTGGCTCATGCCAAATGCATCTGCAAATGCACCCATCTGGGAGAAGCTTTCCGCCATACCGGACATAGTGTCCTTCATAGAATTAAATAGCAATATACACACAAAGCACATACCACCTACCGAAAGAGTCCAGATAAGGAAGGACTTATATAATAATTTAATCTCGTGTTTGAATATAGTTAACATAACATCATCCTCCTACTTCTCATAATAGTGCATAAATATCTCATCAAGAGATGGATCCTCTATTAAGATATCCTCTATATTGTGACCTATTAACTCATCTGCTATCTTATTCAAATCTCCCTTATACAGGAAATTCTCCTGCTTACCATCTCTAATCATCTTGATTCTCTTGGCATTAGTTTTGGTAATCTCTGCAACAGTATCTACCTTTATAAGCTTACCCTCTCTCATAATAGCCACATTTTTGCAATAGTTTTTAACTTCTGAAAGAACATGGGTGGAAAGCATACAGGTTGCTCCCTTTTCCACATACTCCTGGATTAGCTTAAAAAACTCTGTTTGCATAAGAGGGTCTAATCCACTAGTTGGCTCGTCAAAGACAAATAGCTTAGGCTTATGCTGCATAGCACATACTATACTTACCTTCTTTCGATTACCTAGAGAAAGCTCGTTAATCTTCTTCTCTGTATCCATTTTAAGTCTATCACAAAGCATGGCTGCTTCATCCTTGCAATCCATCTTTCTTATATCTGCGGACATCTTAATTACATCCTTAACCTTCATGTCAGGATAAAACATAGCCTCTGATGGCATATATCCCACCTGTGAAAGTATCTCCTCCTTAGCAGTTTTAAGCTCCTTGCCTAGGATTTTAACACTACCCTTTTCAAACTGTATAAGCCCTAGCATAGAACGAATGGTGGTTGATTTTCCTGCTCCATTAGGTCCCAAGAATCCGAATATATCTCCCTCTTCTACTGAGAACGATACATCTTCTGCTCCTCGATGCTTACCATAATATTTTGTTAGGTTTGCAATTTCTATTACCTTACTCATTTATATGTCCCCTTTCCTTAAATGCCTTAAGATCTTTATTCAATGCCTTAGATTCCAATGTTCTCCTAATCTTATATACTAAGAAGCCACAAAAGTAAGCGAAAACCACAAATAAGAAGAACCCTATGGTTGCCGGTACATTTTTATCAAACCAGCCAAAGAACCAGGATGCTGTGGTGTATATTAGCCCACACAACATACTAAGAAGTAGCTCCTTAAGTCTAAATTCATCTCCCTCGTCAAAGCCATTCATAAGGTATATCTGAAGGTAGCACATACCATAGGTAAGAAATATCAGCTCTGCCATATGTATTATGCTTGCGTCAGTGCTTCCACCTATAAGCTTATACATACTGTAGTAGAACAAATAACAGAAGAAATATATACAAGCCTTGAATTCCACACCTATTTCCTCTAACAGATATCTCTCTAATCCGGTTAATCCATTATCCTTTTTACTCATGTCCTGCTCCTTTCCTAAGTATTCTTCTAAAATCCGATGCATAGGTACGAGATATTATAATATGCTCTCCATTTACCATCCTTGCATCTATACGATTAGATGGCAGACTTCTTAAGCTGTCCACCTTATCGATATTAATAATCATAGGCTTGCTACACCTAAAGAAATTTATATCATTAAGCAGCTGTTCTAGCTGAGTTAATGTGTAATCAAGCTTTATAACCTCTTTTTCAGTGTAAGCAAAGGTATTGCCATCAACAGTTTCTATGTAAAGAATTGTCTTAATATCTATAAGCTTTTGTTCCTTATCCTTCCAACCAATAAGCTTAGTCTGTTCACCCTTTATAAAATTTACGATTCGCTCTACCTCAGGGGTCATACGAAGGTAATTGACTATTACCTCATCCTCACCGGTAGATATATTATTTATGGTGTACTTCATTATTTCCTCCAAAATGTATTCTATGCTATGATTTTAGCAAGGGATTAGTTTAAATTCAATACTATGTGAGGTAAGTGACACTTATTTGGGGGTTAGTGGCACTTATATGAAGAAAGCCCACTGTATTGCCAAAAGCAATCAGTAGGCTTATAATCAAATATATTCAAATTCTGTCACTGTCATGTATTAAACTTCTTTATCATGTTTTGTATGAAGCAATACATAAGACTAATGCCCTAACGGCTTTTCGAGAAATTCTTCATAAAGCTTCTGCACCTCTTCATTTTCATGAGAAAAACGAATTGTTCTATCTACATCTAACTGATAAAGCTGCTGACCTCGGCTTTGTGCAAGTTCACAGCCATCATGAATTGGCTGACCTCCACCGCCAACACAACCACCTGGGCAAGCCATAACCTCAACAAAATCATAGTTTACTCGCCCTTCTATAATATCCTGCATCAGCTTATCTGCATTTCCTAATCCACTAACCGTGCAAGTTTTTAACACTTTATCACCTAGAACGAACTCTCTTTCTCTTCTTCCTTCCATACCTCGTACTGCCGAAAAAGCATCTGCATCCGGATTCTTGCCTTCTAGGACTGCATACGCCGTACGAAGTGCTGCTTCCATTACACCACCGGTTACACCAAAAATCACACCGGCACCAGTACTTTCTCCTAATGGCGAATCCCATGTCTCTTCATCTAGATTTCTAGGATTGATATGTTCGGCTTTGAGCATACGAACAAATTCCCTTGTGGTTAATACAATATCCACATCTTGCCCTGCGCCTGCACTATTCATATGAGGCAATGCTGCCTCACGCTTTTTTGACACACATGGCATAATAGAAATACAACTAATATTTTCTGGATGAATACCCAACTTATTTGCAAAATACGTTTTCGTCACCGCACCAAACATCTGTTGTGGGGACTTTGCTGTAGACAGATTGTTCAAATAGGACGGATATTTCTTGCTAACAAAATGAACCCAGCCTGGACAACAAGAAGTAAACATTGGCCACGCATATTTCTCTGGATTACCCAATCTTTCTAACAGTTCGCTTCCTTCCTCCATAATTGTTAAATCCGCTGTAAAATTGGTATCGAACACATAATCAAAACCAATACGTTTTAACGCTGCAACCATCAAACCTTCTGTTGCTTCTTCCACACTTAATCCAAGTGCTTCCCCCCATGCAGCACGTACTGCTGGTGCAACCTGAACAACTGTAATCTTTTCCGGATCTGACAACGCATCAAACACCTTTGGTATATCGTTGCGTTCACGAAGTGCTCCAGTTGGACAATGAGTAATGCACTGACCACAAAGCGTGCAATCTGTGCACTCGATAGTTTTATTATCTGCCACATCTACCGTAGTACGAGACCCTGTGTTTTGGACATCCCAAATATGTAATCCCTGCACTTTGTCACAAATCTGTACACAACGCATACATTTTATACACTTGCTAGAATCCTTAATAAGAGGAAAGTTATGATCCCATGGTACATTTGGCAGTTCTTCGCGAAAAGGTATTTCTACTATCCCCAAATCATTGGAAAGCTTCTGAAGATTACAGTTACCACTTCTAACACATGTCACACAATGACAATCATGTTGGGACAAAATCAACTCCACATTCGTTCTACGAACACGTCGCACCTTTGGAGAATTGGTATAGATGACCATTCCCTCCTCTACCGGACTATTACATGCTGTTATCAATTTTTCTTTCCCTTGTAATTCTACTACACAAACCTTACAAGCGCTAATCTCATTAATTCCTTCCAAATAGCAAAGATGTGGAATTTCAATACCTATGGAATAAGCAGCCTTCATAACTGTAGTTCCTTCTTTTACCTGAACCGGAATTCCATCTATCATCAAATTTACCATATTGCTGCTCTTCCTCCTTTCATGCTACCATATCCATATTTGTCACAACGAAGACAACGATGTGCTTCTTGACACGCTTCCTGCTCCGTCATACCACATTCAAACGCATCAAAGTTTTGTTTTCTTTCTCCAGCTTCATGCTCAGCAAGCTGAATACGTCCGCATGGTTCTTTATCCTCATAGCGAACAGCTGGTATTTCCACATCGCAGGGGATAACATGATGATAACCTAAATATTCATCAATATTTGCCGCAGCCACCTTTCCTGCTGCAATAGCACGAATTACCGTTGCTGGTCCAGTTACGCAGTCACCGCCTGCAAATACACCTGGTGCATTCTTCATTTCACTATCACTCATTGCACTAAAGGTTCCGCGTTTTACAGACAAGCCTGCCTCCTCAAAATGTCTCGTTTCAATACCTTGTCCAATAGCTACAACAACTACATCACAAGGAATCCTTTCAAGAGGAACCTCTGCCTGCACTACCCTCGCTCTTCCCCATGCATCAATCTTACTAATAATCTGTGGTTCTACCCAGATAGCGGTTACATTTCCTTCTTCATCTGCTTCTATCTTATGGGGAGCTTTTAAGCTATATAACTCTGCACCCTCCGCAATTGCACCCTCTACCTCTTCCGGAAGAGCAGTCATATCCATTTGTCTCCTTCGATATGCTATCGTAACCTTATTCGCCCCTAATCGAATTGCTGAACGTGTACAATCCATAGCAACGTTACCACCACCGACAACTACTACATTTTTACCAGTAAAATCTGGCATATTCTCTTCGCCTATGTTACGAAGCATCTCAACTGCCGACATAACGCCATGAGACTCTTCACCCTCAATGCCAATCTTCTTGTCTGTGTGTGCACCGATTGCAATATACACAGCATCATATTCTTCACGAAGACTCTCAAAAGAAATCTCTCCATCTGCATGACCAATACGAGTATTTAACTTCACCTCTACACCAATGGACAATATAGTCTCGATATCTTCATCCAAACGCTCTCGTGGAAAACGATAATTTGGAATACCATAACGCAGCATTCCTCCAAGCTTACTCTTCTCTTCAAAAACAACACAATGATGTCCCATTAGTTCTAGATAATATGCAGCTGACAGGCCACCTGGTCCACCACCAATAATAGCAATTTTCTTACCTGTACTTTCTGCTTTTGGGGGAGTTGGAACTGTGTTCGCTTTCGCATGGTCTACCGCCATCCGCTTCAAACCGCGAATATTCACTGAACTGTCAATCATATTTCTACGACATCTTGCCTCACATGGATGCTCACAAATCAATGCACAAGCAGTCGGAAACGGATTATCTTTACGAATTAATTTCACTGCGTCCTCATATCGCTTTTCACCAACCAGTGCAATATAACCAGGAATGTCTACACCTGCTGGACAAAGGGCCACACACGGTACTGGTTGTGTAATATGGCATGAGCATTTTCCAGTTTTAATATGATGTATGTAATCTTCTTGAAAACCTTCGAAACCAGCCAAAACCATTCTAGCTGCCTCATATCCAAGGGCACAATCAGCTGAATCACAAATATCCTGTGCTGTATCTTTGATTAGCTTCAAAGTTTGCATATTGGCACGTCCCTCTAATACATCCTCAATAAAGTTTGCCAACTGACCTAAACCCACTCGACATGGTGTACATTTTCCACAAGTCTGTGCATGACACATTCGCAAAAAAGAAAGCTGCAAATCCACAGGACAAAGACCTGGTGGACTGGCGATAATACGTCTTTCCAAATCTTTATAAAGACGTTCTACTGTAAGTTGTGCCTCATTGGGTGTTGCTATTTTTAAACGACTCATTCTTTTACTCCTTTTCTTCGTCGATTGTAAGCGCTTACATTTTTCTGAGTTTACCTTATTTTTTCCTATTATGCAACACTTTTTCACAATGCAGTATCAAATTCTTTATAATGGAATCAGAAAAACCTACCATCTTTTCTGTTCCGTTGTACACTTTCTGTGATGTAATGGGTTCACGTTGACCTAACACTACACTTTTAAAAAGGGCCAAATGTTCTACACGTTATAACTCCTTTATATACCTCACGTCACAACAAAAATGTGCTGTTTCAATCAAAGGCTTATCCACTCTTTCAAATCCATATTTCTCATAGAATTTCTGTGCTGCAATCATATTATCCAGTGTTTCCAGATAACATCTCTTATAATATAGCTTTGCGTATTTTAGAGCTATCTTTATCAGCCTATGTGCTACACCAGTACCTCTAGCTTCTGGCAAACAATACATCTTCTGCAGCTCATATACATCTGCTAAACCCTCTAGCTGACCTATTCCAACACCAGCAACTACATTTCCAGCCTCATCCTCTGCAACCCAGTAGCAGTTACCCTCGCTATTATAAATCTCTGAGAATCTACCTAGGTCAGGATCAACCCATGCAGTGCCTTCATGATTTCCGCCAAATTCTATAAGGCAGGTGCGAATTACGTTCTCTACCTGTTTGTTATCTCTTGCTTCAATTGCTCGAATTAAGTAATCCATTTTATCTCCGTTCTAAGTGGGCATATGTTCCACCCTGTATACCTCTCTATAAAGTATATCTCTTATATCTAGATATTCCTCTTGGCTAACTACTCCTCCACTAGTCATAATCCTAAGTGGTATGGGATTTCTTCCTTTGGATATAGTTGGCTGAATGTAAGGATAATCGTTGTAATATAGTCCATTTCTATGATAGAATTCTATCCTTCGCTTTGCCATATCATTATCCGGCAGCTCAACCTCTAGGCAGATTCTCCCTCCTAGATGCTCCATTATCTCCTGTAGCATCCTAGATCCAAGACCTGTGTTTCGATACTTACTATCCACTGCAAAATGCTCTATAAAGCTCAAGTCTTCAAACTGCCATACTGCCATAAAGCCTTGGATTTCAAGGAAATTATCAGCTTCTTTTGACACATATATTTTATAATTTGGATTATCTAAAAGCTCTAGCTGTTCCTCATATGGTCTATGCTCGTCAGGTGGGAAGCTTGCTTCCATTATTCTATATACTTGTTCAAATTCCTTGATATGCATTTTATACATCATTTTTTTATTCCTATCACAAATTAAGTTTATCAAAGCCAGAATTCATATATCCGATAAAATCCGTATTTTTATATAAAACGACCGTTGATTTATCCAACGGTCTAGTATATATTCTATATAGAAAGGTACTTCGGACGCGAGTTCCGATTGCCCTCAGTGTTATTATATTTACATGAAATAAGCATCACACCTTGGGCGGTACAGATGCTTATTTCTATTTATGGTTATCTAAGTATGATAGAGCCGCAAAAAATACAAGCAATAATGTAAGTATTTCCTTTATACTCATAGGGCATCACCCTCCTTTAATACTAGAGGGCACCACGAAACTCGCATCCAGCTTTCTATAAATTATACACCAGTATTGTATCACTTTCGATACATATATTTAATAAATTATCGTATTTTCTTCGAGAATATCTTCTGTATATACAATCTATATTGTTCCAATATGCATTTATATTATCACTACAACAATTCCCTTAGTGCTTCTATATCCTCTGGCTTTGTACTCCAGCTTGTAGCAAATCTCACCACTGTATGATTCTCATCGTACTTCTCCCAGAAGCTTACCTTTAATTTATCCTTAAGCGAGTTCAACTTCTCATCCTCAAGTATTACAAACTGCTGATTAGTAGGCGAATCTATAAAGAATCTGCATCTCTTTTCCTGAAGCACCTTCTTTAGCTCCTCTGCCATATCTATGGCGTGTCTGCTTATCTTATAATACAAATCGTCTGTAAACAATGCATCAAACTGTACTCCAAGCAATCTTCCCTTAGCAAGCAAAGCACAGTGTTGTTTAATCATAGTCATAAAATGCTTAGGAGCGTTATTCTTGGTAAATACCACTGCCTCACCGCAAAGTGCTCCCACCTTAGTACCTCCAATGTAGAATACATCGCAGTACTTTGCTATATCAGCAAGTGTTACATCTGTATCATAGCTCATAAGACCATAGCCAAGTCTTGCACCATCCATATATAGCGGAATCTCATACTTATTACATATGTTAGACAATTCCTCTAGTTCACTCTTACTGTACAAGGTTCCGTACTCTGTAGGATGAGAAATGTACACCATCCCTGGAAAAACCTTATGCTCATGATTCTCATCTCCATAGAAGGAAGCCAAGTATTTTTCTAACTCATCTGCCTTAATCTTTCCTAATTCCTGTCCCACAGTTAAAACCTTATGACCTGTGTACTCTATAGCACCAGCCTCATGAGAACTTATATGTCCTGTATCTGCTGCCACCACACCCTCATAATCCTTAAGCATAGTTGATATCACTATTGCATTTGTCTGGGTACCTCCTGTAAGGAAATGTACTTCAGCCTCTGGGCACTGACATGCCGCTTTAATCTTCTCCTTGGCACTATCTGAATACTTGTCATAGCCATATGTACCAAGTAGCTCACCATTTGTATCTATAAGCTTCTGTAATATAACTGGATGTGCTCCGCTTGTATAATCGCTTTCGAATGAAATCATATTATCCTCCTAATAAAACTCTATGTATATTTCTCCAATACGTTGATATAGTTTATCATATTCCTCATAAAATGTATTTGTTTCTACTCCAGACGCACAGGTAATCAAATATGTATAACCATCATGGGTGCCTAAATAAATATTTGGAGCTACGTTTAATTCTTCCTCAACCTGCTTTTCGGTATATATACCATCCCATCTTTTTATAATAAATAGCCACCCTCTCTCTCCAAATATCCTACTTTTTCTAAAATAAGCAGAAATATATTCATCTTCTATCTCATAATCACATTTTCCTTCCCATCCATTAGGAAGTACAATCCTACATCCCCAGTTTTCACATTCTATGGTTTTCTCTTTGTAACCATTATTCACGTGTAATGGAAAAAATATAGCAAATGCAACTATGAAAGCTATGATTACAGCATATTTTTTATTTTTATTCTTCTTTTTATTATCTTGCTTTTCTACATACTCTTCTGTTATCATATGCAATCTCCTTAATACTAATCTTTACTATGGTCCTATTGAGATAAAAGCTTCAGGATCATCCTTAAGCAAAATTCGTTCAGGTTGTGTTCCATACTCATCTCCTAAAGATACATAGGCAACCCACTCACCATCCTCCATACAAAGCTTTAATTCATAATCAAAGTTTACCGTTGGACTGCCATTATGAGTTTTAATTACTTGAAAATGAAAATGTTTAATACCATCATCCGTGTCAACATCAAATTCAAAATTATATCCATCATAGGGATCTGCTTTTACCTTAATGAAATAATACTCTTCCTTCCAATGCAATTTCGTTTTCTGACTTTCCCGATCATGCAAACCTCTGTAACACACAATATTTTGCGGTTCTATTATCTCTCCATTTACAGAAACTCTTATACTCCCTTTCATATTATACGAAAAGGCACCTACTGCTATAAACACTATTAAAACCGCCATTATAAGTAGACCAAAGAAAATCTCTAAAGCCCGTACTATTATTACTAACCACAAAGGATGTTTTTTCTTCTGTTTCTCTTTCTTTTCTTCCATAGGCCCTCCTACATTATCTTCTTCCTGTTTACAAGTATTTTCAACAGAATAATTATACCATTCCTTACCACCTCGTTACAACAAAAAGGATGAACCCATATTTTCAATAGGTTCACCCTTTCCTGTTATCTACTTTTCCATCAATGTGTATTTTATACTTCCACTATTTATGTTGGCCTCATCAACATCCCAATCAAATTTTACTTCTGCAATCTCATCGGTTGCCACAATCCATCTTATTCTATAACCATTTCCGTTAGTATCAAGAATATAATAATAGCAAAAATCTGTTGTAACCACGTCCATAAATTCATTAAATCCAGCATATAACTTTACCAAGTCCATATCAAGACCTAGCACTTCTTCTGCATATCTAATTACTGTTTCTTTACCTACAGGTATTTTTTCTGTAGCCTCTTCCACACTAGGAGTATAGCTAGGCGCAATTGCTGAACCACCAAGATTAATAGATAATAATCTTCCGTTATCTCCACATATGGTAAGCTGGTAACCTTCATTAATAATGCCATCTTTTGAGTACTCCACCTCATAAATCACATCATAATCCGGGTAAATCTCATCTAACCATTCCTTCGTTTCTACATCACCTTCACGTTCATACTGATATACAGAATATTCCCAGCTATCATCCAGCTCTACTCCAAAGTATTTCAGTACCATTTCCTTTGAGTAGTCATAGACATCATCAATTTCTAGCTTTTCTTCCTCATCAGCTTCTTCCACCATATTTTCCTCTGTAGTAGCTTCTACAGTAGTTGGCTGGGAGATATCTGATTCTTCTAGCATAATTTCTTCATTAAGCACACCTGTTGCATAAGGATTAGGTTCATCAATGCTTGTCTCCATGGTGTATTTATTCTTCTCGTCATGGTCAATTAACTGCAAAAGCTCTTCGTCTGTCATCTCACTCTTAGGCAGATGAATTCTTCCATCCTCCTTAACAAATGCTAACTGCTCATCATTTATATCAGATATTTTATCTACTATAAGGATAGTTTCTTCAGGAAATCTACCATTCTTATACTCCTCCTGAAGCACCAACAGTCGCTCTACCTCAGTATCCATAAATGCTCTGGTATAATGCTCTGCATCAGCGCCTATCACATTTATCTCTAGATAAGCATCCTTCTCTTCATCAGACATATTCTCCATACGATTTTGCACAGCTGAAATGGCAGCGTGGGTACCTAAACCACCTAAGCATACACAGCTAAATGCTATAAATAAAACTATAAGCTTTGAATATCTAAATAGCTTATCAGTGGTTCTCTTACCTTTTTTGCAATTATCTAATATGTTTTGCTTCATTTCCTCTGACATAGTCAGGTTAGAAATGATTGGATTATTAATTCTATTATCACCGTTCATATTATGTTCCCCTTTCTAAAGCATTTCCTTCAGCTTGTTTCTGGCTCGCTCTAGGCGTTTCTTACAGGCTGATTCAGATATGGCTAACATCTGGGCAGTCTCCTTAATGGAGTAGCCCTCTATGTAGTACAAAATCACAACACTTTTCAGCTTATATTCAAGCTCCCATATTTCTTCTAGCTGAACCTTATCTGAAGCTTCCACATCTGATGTACCCATCAGTATATCTTCCACCTCATCTATTGGAACATAGCTGTGTCTCTTATGAAATCTAAGGAAATCCTTGCATTTGTTCTGGGAAACCTTAATCAGCCAGGCTTTTTTCTTCTCCTCGGATTCAAAATCCGGATGCTTCTTCATATATTGAATAAATGTCTCCTGGATTACATCCCCTACATCCTGTTCATTTTTCAATATAAGAAAACATATCCTATACAGCAAATCACTGTATTTTAGTATTGTGTTTTCCAAATCTGCATTAGTTGCTTTGTTTCTCATTGTTCTCTCCTTCGCTTACTATAAAGTGTTATACATGTATTACCCCTTCATAGATAAAACGATTATAATACTAAAAAGGTGACAATGTCATTATTATTTTTCCAGAAAGCTTTCACATAAAAAAGCCCGCACATTGTGCAGGCTTATAAACATTACTCTTCTATTGTATCTTCATATTCCTCATCATAATATTCTATAACTGTATCATCAATTTCATATGAACTAGTTTCTTTTTCATTAGCATAAAAGAAATTAGCTAAAATAATCATAATAATGAAGATAATCAGTGGCAATAGTAATATAACACATATAGCAGTTACTATCTTCTTAGTCCTTCTATTCTTAATCACAAGCTGTTCGTTAATTCTAGAAAGCTGCTCTGCGATTTCGTTCTTACTTGCTTCAGTTTCAATATTAGCTCCAAGCAGTTGGCTTACTTCCACATCTAAAACATCAGCAATTTTCTGAAGTGAATCTGCATCAGGAACAGAAAGTCCCTTTTCCCATTTCGACACTGTTTGACGAACTACATTTATCTTAGTAGCTAATTCCTCCTGTGTAAATCCCTTGCTCTTTCTAAGCTCTCTTAAATTTTCATTAAACATATCCTTTACCTCCTAAATGTTTTTGGTAAGCAAATCATATGCCCAAAACACCCGTTGCCACAAGCAACGCAAGTTAACATTGGCTATTTACAAGGATTTTTACAGTATTTTCTCCATACCAACCTTCTGCGGAACAAGCCCACAGGCCTGATAAAATTTCATGGCACTTTCATTGCAAGACCAAACATTTAAGGTTAGATTGTAAAAATCATTCTTCTTGGCAAAATCAACTACATAGTCATATAGCTGTTTACCAATATGTAAACCTCTTTTATCCTCATCCACACAAAGGTCATCTATGTATAAGGTCCTAACATCTGTCAATATGTTATCGTTAATATGCTGCTGATACACACAAAATGCATATCCTAGCACTTCATCACTGTCATCAACAGCCACGAAGATAGGCTTTTGATCATCTAATATAATCTCTGCTAGCTCTTCATCCGTATATTTCTTCACATTCGCCTTAAATAAATCAGGTCTTCCGTTATGGTGAACCATCAAAACCTGATTAAGAAGCTTATTTATGCCAAGCATATCTTCCAATTTTGCTCTTCTAATGTTCATACTACAAGTCTCCTTATTATGTCTTTCTTAAATTATTGTTCTTCCAACCATTCATCTCTGGTAAGGCAGGTCACATGCTCTGTTCTAATGTCATCCATAAGTGCCCAGTAGAAATTCTCCTTAGTATGATGATACTTAAAACCACACTTTTCCTGCACACGTTTTGATTTAATATTACCATCAAAGTAACCACACCAGATTTTATCTAGCTCTAGCATCTCAAAGCCATAATATAGCAATGCATTTACGGCTTCAGGTATTAATCCCTGCCCCCAGTAAGGAACTCCAATCCAATATCCAATCTCTGCTTCCTTATCAGGAAGGTTAAGGGTACTTGCCTCGCCAAATGTAAGCCCTACACTTCCTACCGGCTTATTATTGCTCTTTAGCACCACCGCATATGTACCTTCAGCGCAAAGGATTTCTCTGATAACCTCTCTACTTTTTTCCACAGAGCGATGCTCCGGCCAGCCTGCTATGGGGCCAACATCCGGATGTTTAGCTACCTCATATAAATCCTCTGCATCTTCCTCCACCCAAGGGCGAAGAATTAATCTATCGGTTTCAAATGTCATAATTTTTCTCCTTATATATCTCACATTAACCTTATGAAAGGTATTCCACTGCAAATATCACGCCAACGCCTACCAAAACACTTCCTATCATATACAATAGCGCCATTAACGGACTTCCAGCCTTAATCAAATCTGCTGTCTCCAAAGCAAAAGTAGAAAATGTAGTAAATCCACCACAAACTCCTACCTTCAAAAATAATATCAGGTGCGGATTTAGAGAATCGTTCTTTGTAACAGCTACTGTAATGATTCCAATTATTATACAACCTATTAAATTAATGAGAAATGTCTTTATAGGAAATGTTGTAACCTCATTAACTTGAATCAAACCAATTAGGTATCTGCATATGGCTCCAACGAAGCCACCTAAACCTACAACAATTGCATTTAGCATACTGTTTTCCTCCGTCACACCGTAATCTCTATCTGATTACCTTCAATCCCTACTATACAGCTCTCATAATAACCATCACCTGTGGTTCTTGGTCCACTTATAACCTCATATCCTTCATCTTTTAGTCTTTTTGTAAGAGCATCCACACCTTCCTTACTTCCAACATTAAATGCGATATGAATATATCCTGTACGATTTAAGTCCTTTACACAATCCTCCATTACAGGTTTCTTCATTATCTCCAAACGGGCTCCATCATCAAAGCTAAGGAAATATGAACGAAAATCTGTAGTCTTATTATGATAACCATCATTAGATGTTGCATTGAAATACTTTATAAAAAAGTCTCTGGCAGAGTCCAAATCATTTACATACATTGCAATATGTTCTATTCGCATATTTATATACCTACCATTTCCATAATATCATATTAATTTCTTAATAATAGATTCAAATCTAATCCATATCAAAGCTACATAGGTGTTCCCACCTCAATCAGATTTCCATCCAAATCATAAAACCTGACAACCTTCTGTCCCCAGCTATGTTCCATAAGCTTATTTACATACTTAATATCCGGATAAAGTCTTTCCAGCTTCTCTACAAATACTTCTCTATCACTTTCTTCGAAATATAAT
>JAGALE010000214.1 GCA_017625335.1 Lachnospiraceae bacterium | reverse complement strand
TGACAGTGACTTTGATATGATAACAGAAGGCACAGGATAAAACAATCTGATGTAATATTCATCAGAATGAATTATGCTGTACCTTCTTTTAATTTGAAGAATTTTCGGGTAATTGGGAGTGGGTAAAGTTACGAATAACAGATGATGTTACAGTTGTCAGTTCCTTTTTTGATGCACAAGAATGTGCCGGTGGCACATTCTTGTGTAAGGGAGAAAAATGTATAGGAATTTTGAAACTTTACAGATGTTGAGGTTCTCTCTTATTTAGAAGCAGAAAACTTATTTTTGTGGAAGGAGACAGTGATTATGAATAAGACAAAGTTATCTTGGACAGTTAGTAACATAGAAAAGATGCACCAGGAGAAGAAGGTACTTTCCTTTGAGCATCCCATCCAGAGAAAGAGTGAGCAGTGGAACAACCAGCAAAAGAGCCTTTTGCTTCACAGTATGCTTGCAAACTACCCTGTGCCTAATATTTATGTGTTAAGAGAGGATAGTCAGGAAGTGGATGAAAAGAACAAGCCAGTTTTCAATTATTCGGTAATGGATGGAAAACAGAGACTTACCAGTGTATTGTCCTACATATGGGGAGAATTCCCCTTAGAGGAGAATATTCCTAACATCTATGTGGATGAAGTGGAATATGAGATTGCTGGTAAATACTTTTGTGATTTGGATGAGCCTGTGCAGTATGAAATTAAGCGGTATAAGTTTGAGATTGTGGCATTTGAGGATTGCTCTGACAGGGAGATTGAGGAAATCTTCTTTCGACTGAATAACAGTACGCCGCTTACTAAGAGTCAGGTGGCAAAAGCAAAGATTGGAGTACAGTTGGCAGAGTTTATCAATGAGCTGCTTACTTCCAAGTTCTTTACGGTAAGCTGTAATTTCTCCAGAGCACAGTTAAAAACCTCTGATGACCAGAGGAGTCTCATTCAGAGTATGATGTTACTTGATACCAACAATGTGCCTGATTTTGAATTAAAGGATTTTTCCGAGAACAGTATTTTGGAGTATTCTGAAAGCATAAGGGAGCATTACAGTGACAAGCAGAGCAATATCCTAAAATCTGCAATCCAGTATCTGACAGATGCTTTCCCTGAGAAACAGAAGCAGATTAGAAAGATTAGTATTCCAATGCTGATATATCTTGCAGATGTGGCAGAGGATGCAGAAATCAAGCCAAGGTTTTTTAGGGATTGGTGGAACTATTTCACTGAAGAGGATGAACTGATGGAGGTATACAAAACCTTCTGTTCCAGTGGCAGTACTAAACTTGAAAAAATCAAGGGCAGACTTGCCATAATGACAAAGAGCTTTTGCCAGTACCATGAGCTGGAAATTCCAGAGGAGCTAAAGTCTATGGTAACAGAGGTAGAAGAAAAGCTGGCTTTGAAAGAAGAAACAGTGGAAACTGATACCTTGGAGGAAGAAGTCACTTTGTCAGAAGCAATGGAAGAAGCAGAGCTGGATACAGAGACTGTTGATGTAACAGAGGATGCTGACACAACAGAACCTACGGAAGCAGATTCCATTCTTGCAGAGGATTCCTCCATTGAGGAAGAGAACTCCTTGGAAACAGATAACTCTGACACAGAGGAGACAGGTGATGAGGAATTACCTGAAAATGCAGAAGAACCAACATCAGAGGAGGAAAGTCCTGCTGATGAGGTTACAACAGATTAGCCTGCAGCAAAATTTTCATATATAGATGCAATGATACTTCATTGCAGGGCAAGGGTAGGCATAATGCTTACCCTTGTTGATTTTGGAAAGGATGGTGTCTATGAAGTGGTTTCAGGAAAATGACTTAAAGGATGTGAACTCACTCCGGAGTGCGTATAAAAAGTTACTGATAAAGTTCCACCCTGATAATAACAGGGAAGATACTACGGTGCAGATGCAGGAGATTAATGCAGAGTATGACTTGCTGTTCCAGAGATTGAAACATACCTATGAGAGGTCTGAGTCTTATGCAAAGCAGACTGACAGACAAAAACAATCGTATGACTGGAAGAAAGATAAGCAGATAAGAGCAATCATAACAGCATTATCCAAATTTACAGGAATAGAAATAGAACTCTGTGGCACCTGGGTCTATGTTAGGGGAAATACTTACCCTCACAGGAAGGAACTGAAAGCATTGGGACTTAGATTTAATCCCCATAAGGGATGCTGGATTATCCATTTTGATGATTACTACCAATATCACAAGAACCCAGTGTCCATGTCTTATATCAGGGATAAGTATGGCTCTGTGATTATTAACACCCAAACCAAGGAAGAAAAGGAAAGCAGGAGGTTGCAGCAATGTTAAAGATTTATGATATGAAACAGGTTAGAAAGAATGTGGAGCAGTACTTCAAGAAGCATCTGCCAGAGTACACAGTACTGGAAATCAGAAAGAAGTCAGTTTATCCAGAGGACAGCTATCTGTTTATGGTATCTGCCATTAAGGAAGATGGTACATTTGCAGTGTGGACAAGCTGGAATGAAACAAGCCAGTCTTTGAACTATGGGCATTATAACTTACAGACTTTGGATGAGTGTGAAAAGGTATTTGAAGAATTTTATAATAATGGGAAGTAGAGCAATGGGAACTCTGGTCTTTAGGGCTGGAGTTCCTTCTTAAAAATTAGCTAAAGTGATTGATAAAATCGTACGAATTGAGTATAATAATAGTACAAAGGAAGGGAGTGATACTATGTCAATAACAGCAACTGAATTGAAAAATAATTTAGGTAAATATCTGGTATTATCTGCAACGGAGGACATTTTTATCACCAGAAATGGCAAGATAATTGCAAAACTGACCAATCCACATATGGACAGAGTGGAAACTGCCAAGTCTTTATTTGGAATTTTGCCCAAGGATGCTGATTTAGAGGATGCAAAGGCAGAGAGGTTAGGTGCTAAATAAATGAAAATCCTTGTAGATACCAATGTGGTAATTGATGCACTCACAGGCAGAGAGCCTTGGAATGAGTGCGCAGAAAAGATATTTATAATGGGAGCAAACCATATCGTAGATATGTATATAACAGCAAGCTCTGCAACAGATATTTATTATCTTGTCAGAAAGCATCTGCATAGTGCCCCAGAAGCTAAAAAGGTTATGGGAAAGCTATACTCACTTATGGGTATTTTGGAAGTGGGAGAAAGTGACTGCGTTGAAGCACTGGCATCACAGGTTTCAGATTATGAGGATGCTGTAGTGGAGAAGGTGGCAGCCAGACACAATATGGAATATATTGTTACCCGTAACATTAAAGATTATCAGTTTGGCAGTGTGAAGGTAATTACACCAGAAGATTTTATTCAAAAGATGGAAGAGACAGAGTAGAATGTCCGGGACGGTATACCGTCCCTAGACATTAACTGAAAAACTTAGTAAAATCAATGGTTTGAAGGCATTTTTGCCCTCAGAAAAGCTGAGTAGAAGTCTATTATATATAATACATAAAAAATATTTTAAAATAAAATAAGGCTTATAAAGAAAAAAATCAGTAACAGATATATTAGGATAACAGTACACTGTCACAAGAAAAAATGATAACCTCTTTTTCTTGAGCAAGCAACCATTTCCATAATACATATATCCCTTCTGATTTTCTTTTTTTAGAAGCCTATCTTTTTTGAGATTTTAGTTATAAAAAATAGAGCCATATCTATAATATAATAACCCCATAGAAGGGGGAAGCCCCATAAGGGGCTGCAACCTGTAAATGCAAATATGAAATTAAGGGGCAGTTGTACCTAAATGACTGTTGTATTATGGATTCACTTGCATGTTGCCCTAACAGGCACAGGTTAGCTGAAAGAGAGAGAAAGCCCAGTGTTTACTCAATGGTAGGAACACAGGGCTTATTTTTTGTGCTTGAATTTTTCTGTTATGATTGCTTTTCTGTCAGTGATTTGCTGTATCTCTGCATCCGTAGGTTCAAACTTAATAATGTCCTGAACTTGACAGTTTAGGATAAGACATAATTCATTCAGAGTGTTACTGTTAATGGGTTCATTTCGCCCCATTCTTCTTAGTGTGTTACTAGAAATCCCCCAATGGTAGATAAGCTGATACTTGGTAATATCCTTCTTGCGGAGTGTGTCCCAAAATGGTTCGTAGTTTATCAAAATAAGTCCCCCTTTCCGAAAAATAATGGTTATACCTATATATTCATTTTATTACCCTTGCAACCTGTTGCATATTCATTACAAGTTGCTATGGGCAATGAATTGCACATAAAAGCCTTGAGAAAGCAGGGTGTATGCGATATAATTTGATAGGTGGATGGGGGCAATATATTGAACATAGAAATAAAATAAAAATTTTTTACTTTTCTGAAACCTTTTTGAAACTTCCGTTCTCTCTTATATAGAACGCAGGAAAGGAAGTGAAAAAATGGCAAAGGAAGTAAGGGGAGTTGTGTTACAGAATCCCATTGTGCTGGAAAGATGTTGTCTGTTTACAGTGGAGCAGGATGACAGTACTTATCTGATAGTATCTACCGACAGGCAGGCGAGCAAGGATAACATCTTTGTGGAACAGGGGCAGGAAATTCATATTCAGGGAAGTGGTATTGAGGATATGAATTTCAAAGGAGTCATTGTCACAGAACAGGCTCAAATCAATATAAGAGCAGATTTCAAAGAAAAATAAAAAAATTTTATTTTTTTGAAACCTTTTAGGAAAAGAGGTTCTCTCTTATATAACAGCAATCAAAAATGCTTAAGAATAAACAAAGACAAAGGAGAAAAAGACTTATGAAGAACAAAGCATTTAAGGTATTGGCAATGGTAATGGTAGCAGGAACTTTATTAACAGGGTGTGGTGGACCTTCTACTCCAAGTGGAACTTATGAAAAATCAGGTTTTTCCTTCAATTTTGATAAGGACACAGTGATTGTTACAGAAGGAGAGAATAGTCTTTCCTGTGACTATGAAATGGATGAGGAAGGTAATATCAGCTTTGAGTTAAGAGGAACACAGTATACTTGCAAGTATGATGCGGAGAATGATGTTATTAACTTCTGGGGCGAGCAGTACACAAAATAGTGTCCGTTAAAATGAGTTCTTGATTTTAAGTACGAAAGAAGGATGAGAAGAGAGATATGGACTATCAAACTGGTTTATTAGGAGTTATGGAAAAAATTTATGATTTCAAACTTTCCAAAAAACAGGAGGAGAGTAATGGGATTGTAAATAAAGAAATGGAAGAGTTTTGCCAGAGAATGGCATCAAAGTATGGAATTAATCGTGGTGCTAATTTGTTGGAATTACAATATGCGATTGTCAACGAAAGTTATCATTATGAAGAAGTGGGTATGAAAAACGAAGATGCCGTTATGTTTCTGGAAAAGGAAAGAGAAGAAATCTTAAAGCGAAGGGATGCAATGTATGATAGAATGCAGGCACTTCCTGTTGAAGGTCTTTTCAGCTTGGACAGGCAGTTCATAGAGATTGGGCGAAGGTATAAGGGGTCAGAGAAAGGCGGTTTGAACCACTTATTAACGCAGGCTAGAGAACATATTGAAAATAATGGTATTGATTTCCCGACAGAAGAATATCTACAAAGAATTTATGGATGGGTAAATAATATTCTGGATGAAACGGAAAAGGAAATTAAAATTCTGCAAAAAGGAATTCATGGAGAAGAATATGTAACCGAGCAGTTAAGATTGTATGAGGGAAAATATAAGGTAGTAAAGAATATTGTTCTGGATTCGGTAGACTCTCAGGGAAATACATCAGAGGTAGATGCTTATATCATTACAGATAAGGGGCTTGTTGTAGCAGAGATAAAGAATTTCGGAAACGAAAATCAGAGACTGCATATAACCAGTGATGGCAGATGGGTAATAGAAGATATACATAACGGAAACATTTTGAAAAGGATTGATAAGTCACCCGTTGAGCAGAATACCAGACATTGTCTTGCTGTTGAAAGATTGCTGAAGGAAACATTTGGAGAAGACTGCAATATTCCTATTATTCCTGTCATATTTATTGCAAACAACAAAGTGGCTATTCAAAATGAAAGTATGAGTACGATACTCCGGGTAAGTGAGTTCTATACCTTCGTTAATTCCATAATGGGTGGTGTGACAGTCTCTAAAGAGATGCAGGAGAAGATAGAAAAGCTATTGAATGATAAGAATATAGGCGCAAGAGACTTTGGAGTAAAGAGCAGACTAAAAATGATGGAGAGTCTGGAGCAAATGGAAAAGACTTTCACACAGTATATTTTATACAATAATGAAGTGGCACAGGAATATGAAAAAGCTGTAAAGAAAAATAAGCCACATGTAAGTATGAAATTTATGTGGATTTTAGCAATACCATATGTGTTCTTCTTTTTGATAGACTTTACAACAAGATTCAAAATTTTTCTGTTTATTACTTATACCCTGTTACTTTTTGATATCGTAATGGGAGTGGGGATTGGCTGTTTAGTATTTTTTGTACTATTTGTACTATTTTAAAATAAGAAAATAAATTACAGGAGATGAAAAATTATGAGAAACTTTTTTAGATGCGACATTGAAACGGTAAAGGCAAGAGCAAAGAAACCAGCAATTATTGCAGGGATATTAATTGTAATCATTATAGGAGTCATTATTGCACAGGGTAACTTTGGACATTTTATAAGTCATTGGGAATGGGTTCAGGCAATCGGAATATTTTTTGTGATTGGTGGTATCGGTTATGGCAAGCACATTATTGTGGCAGCTGGCAGAGCTCCAATAAATGAGAATACAGGTGAGCCTTATTATCCAGGCGGCTTTAATGGAAGTATGTTTAGATGGTTCATAGCAATAGTATTGGGAGCAACCATTGGAACAGTGATGTTCTTTATTGATGCAGTAAGATTGGCAAGTGCAGGTGTGAAAAAACTTGCTAATAAAAATCAGAATACAGAAGAGTAGACTGACAAAAATACAAATTTGCGATAATATAGTATAGTTGAGATTGGAGGATAAGCAGATGGAACAAAAGACAACATTAGTTCAGGCAGTAAAAGAATATAAATCAGGTAAAGAAGAAGCTTTTAATACCCTATATGGGGAGTCTGGTAAATACATATACACCTGTATCTATAAGGTAATGGTAGGCAATGATAATGCCCAGGATGCTATTGAGGAGATTATGCAGGATACCTATCTGGAAATCAGCAAGAGTCTTTCTCAGTTAGATAATGAGGACAGATTTTTACAATGGGCAGGTATGATTGCCACAAGAAAGTGCTACGCCTACTTAAAGAAGAATAAGAAGTATGTGCTTTTAAACGAAGAAGACAGTACCTTTGATAATTTGGCAGATAGTGATGACATTATCCCAGAGTCAGTCATTCAGAGTAAAGAAAAGCAAAGACTGGTAAGAAAGATTATTGAAACAGA
>JAGALE010000213.1 GCA_017625335.1 Lachnospiraceae bacterium | reverse complement strand
TGGTATGAAGTTGAAGAACTTAAAGAGATGAAGTCTTTAACCATTAATTTTACAGAAACATTTGAAAAATTAACAAGTACTACTAAAGATATCAACATTGAAAAAGTTGGAACACGATCAAGAAAGACTAAGAAAACAATAAGTAAAAATAATATTATTAGGTCAACTGCAGATGGAGATAATATAGACACAATTCATAATATACAAGAATCAAACAATAGTAAAAAAGAGACAGATATTAAAGAAGATAATAACGAGATAATATCTAACACAAGTAATGATAATGGAGCAGCATTATTTATACAGGAGCAAGAGGATGAAAATAATTATACAGAGGATAGTATAGGTAATAAGCAAGAGACAAAAGAGAATATACTAAAAGAATCAGATATACAAAAAGATTCAAGGAATAAAGCAGAAGATAATGGAATATATATCAATATTATGAAAATAATGTTAGAGGGTAATAAGATATCACTACCAATTGATATATTTAATAGCCTAGAAAAAGGTCCAATATATCCAATATTTTCTGATTTTAATACAGGAAATAGGGTAGCAATAGTTGATATTTATGTAGATAAAGCTGAGAAGTATAAGAAAATTACAGCATGTATGACAGCTAAAAATAGTTGTAGATACATAGATATTGAGATATTGAAGGAGTATAATAGTAGTGAATTACCAATAGGATTTAAAGATGACTTTAAAAGAGACTATTTAAAGTGGTATAAATCTACATTGCATGTAAGGTTATAGAGGTATAAAGTATATGGCAAGAGAAAGTTTAAAGGTCCAGGCAATTAAATCAAAAATATCAATACCAATGTATTTTTATAATATTATAGTACCTAATATGCCAAGTTATTATAATGGAGATTATCCTTGTGATTTCGATGCTAAGCCTGTTGTAAAATGTCCAATACATGATGAAGACACTCCTTCAATGAGATATTACGAGGAGACAAATTCTTTCTATTGTTTCGGTTGTAGAGCAGGTGGAGATGTAATTAATCTACATAGATTATTTACTGAAAAAATGAATGGTGATAAGCCAGACTATGAATCTGCAGTAGAGTTCTTATATCAATATTTCATAGTAGGTAGAGATTTACAGCCTTTAAAAACAAGACAAGCAAAGATAGAATTTAAGAATGATCCAGTTAAAATGGTAATATTAACAAAATATATAGATACACTTGAGAATGCACTACTTATTGATGACTCAATAAAATTTGAGTCAAAACAAAGGATTTGGAATATAATAGATAACATAAGAATATTATTATCATTTAATAAAATAGATGCATTAGAAGCAAAACAGAAAATACAAGAGATAGTTAGGATAGAAACTTGTACAGGGGGATGCTCAACATGGAATTAATAAAAAAATTTAAAAAATTAGGTATAATAATAACAATAGTAATAGCTATTATAATTGCTATTATAACAATAGTTTATTGTCATACACACATTAAAATTACAGTTAATGAAAAAGGTAGAATGGTTAAGCAATCAGAACTAGTGGATGAAAAAGTAGTCACATCTGAAATAGGAATAAACAATCTTACTATAAGTACTGTCAATTATAATGAAGATATTAAAATTAACAAAGAGAACAAGTCTATAGAGTTTATAAATGTAGATCATACTAATTATGTAAGATACATATTATATGATGACAATACAGATAAACAAATTGTAGATACTGGAATCATAAAGCCTAATACAAAATATGAATGGAAAGCATACAAAGACTTAGATAAGGGTAAATATAATATAATCTGGAAAACAGAAGTCTATAATAGTGAGAATATAAAAGATAGCATATTTAATTTAGAGAATACAATTATATTTGAAG
Organism: Lachnospiraceae bacterium; assembly: GCA_017625335.1. Taxonomy (GTDB): domain Bacteria; phylum Bacillota; class Clostridia; order Lachnospirales; family Lachnospiraceae; genus Coprococcus_C. Next base: position 4,283 of record JAGALE010000213.1, on the reverse strand, counting down.
TTGCAAAATGATGTGGACCTATAGTATTTAAAATATTGACTAGTTAATAAACATAGATAGGTATATAAAATAATATTATTTTTAAAATTTATAAAAATAGTTTGGAGAATATAAAATGTCTAATCAGAATGATAAAAAAGAGGGTAAAGGAAAATTATTGAGTATCATTTTAATAGTTTTAGTTGCAATATTAATTGGGCTATGCATATTATTACTGAGAAAACAACCTAATAATAAGGAGATTGCAAATGCAGTTATAGCAAGTACAGAAGAAGCTGATAGTGATTATAATGGAGATAAGCAAGATAAACCAAAGAATGATAAGTTTACTACTATAGCAGGATATACAACAGTCTTTGTTGATGAGGAAAATCCTTATATTAAATTAGTGAATTCAGAGAAGAATGATGTATATTTTAAATATATTATTAGAGATACAAAGAGTAATGAATTGATTTTTGAGTCAGATTTAATTGAGCCTGGAAAACAGTATAAATGGGCAGCAAAAGATAGCTTAACTAAAGAAGGAACATATGAAACTACATGGTTGATACAGACATTTAATATAGAAACACTTCAGGAGTTAACTTCTGCAACACAAACTGTAACAGTGAAGATATATTAAATGTTAAGTATACATTTAAGGAGGTAGACTAAAATGAAGTCTAGAAAGTTTAAAGGGTTACTAGCATTAGTAATGTGTCTAACAATGCTATGTCCTACTGCAGTATTTGCACAGACACAGACACAAGCTTGTACGGTAACAGCTACTCAAGGTTCTTCTTATGAAGTATTAATTCCACAAGAAATTGATATGGGTAGTGAAAAGTCAGTTGAGTATACTGTAGGTGTTAAAGGAGTATGGGCACCAAGTGATATTGTTCAAATTATTCCTGATGCAAATTTCAAATTAGAAGAATCTACAGGAACAAAAGCTGATGTAACTGCTACAGTAACTCAGGCAAAGACATCCTTCCAGTTAGGTGATGGACTTGTAACTGATGAGTTGTTAGCATCTGAAAAAGGAGCTACAACAACTGGTACAATCACAGCAAACGACTTAACAGCTGGTTCATGGGCTGGAACATTTAACTTCACAATTAAAATCAACGAATAATTTGTAGTACAAAAATAAGACAAAAATTTATAAGTTGATACATTTACAGATAGATAGAAAATAAGCAATTACAGTTAAGTTTAGTGTGATTGCTTATTTTAAGGCTTATAAGTATTATTGAGTATAATTATTTAATGTTCGAATGCTATACAAAATTCAGTATCCTTTTAAGGTAATGAATTTATAGTAGTAAGAATTTTATATATTAGCATAAAGAAGTAAAGCATGGATAAAATATTAGTTAATATAACAAAGGAGGAATGAAGATGGCAGAACCAATAATTAGTTATCCGGGAAGTAAGTGGAGATTCTATGGGTGGATGGTTCCATACTTTCCAACAGACATGAAGGTATTTATAGAGCCATTTTTAGGTGGAGGTTCAGTGACTTTGTCGGTTGCAGATGATCCAAGATTTACAAAACTTGAGCGAATGATAGCAGGTGACTTAGCACCTGAAATGTGGGCATTTTGGACAGGTGTTAAAGAGAATCCTGATGATGTGTTGGAAATAGCAACAAACTGGTTTAAAGAAGCGTGTCCACATCAGCCAGAAATACATGCAACTGGGTTGACAGCATCTAAAGTAAAAGAGTTTTTAAGTAAATCAGGAACAGGAGAACTTTTAGAAGACGACCCTATAGCTCAAAATCTTGAGTTATATAACATAGCAACAGAAGAGGCTAAGAAGTTTTGGGATTGGACACAGAAAGTTGATACAAGTACAATGTCAATACCTGAAAGAGCAGCTCGTATTTTATTAGTGAATAAAATCAGCTTTTCTGGAATGGGAGACAGTGGTTCACTTAGTAAAGACCAGTTCTGTAATTTTCACCTTGGTAAATTGAATAATATACATGCTACAAGTAAGTTATTACAGAGGGTTGAAATTTATAATGTGTCATTTGAGAAAACAATGGGTTATGCACATGAAGATCCAGATAACACATTTATATTCTTAGATCCTCCTTATTTTAAACAAGAAAGCAGTGGATTATACGGAAGAAATGGAGATACACATAAGGGATTTCCTCATCAACACTTTGCTGAGTTTACTAAAGCAATGCCATGTAAATGGTTTGTAACATATGATGACTCAGTATATGTGAGAAAAATGTTTAAGGGTAAGACAGCTTTAGGTGGTAGAAGTCAAATTATACCATTTACTATTCCTGGTGGATATACAATGGCAGGTAAAACAGCTGAGGATGCTTTAGCAGGTGAAGAAGTCTTTATTTTAAATTATGACATTGATGAATCATCTGTTGATTTAAATAATGTCTAGATTCAAACGTAAGTATACATTTAATACTGAGGATAAACTATAAATAATATTTTAAATTACTATAATAAATACATTATTTACAATAGTAAGTAAATTTAATTTTTATATTAGTTAACTAAAGATTTAAGAAATTATAAACATTATTTTAGTAGAAATATCCTTGGTGGATATAAATGTAGGAGGAAAGACGTATGAGAACATTTACAATGGTAGCCAGAGCAAGTGCTTTAGTTAATGGTAAAATTGCAGATGAATCAGCTGTTATTTATTCACTCGTTGCTGAGGACTATAACACAGTTGCTTTAGGTGCAAAAGACATTGCAAAACAAATTGCTAAAAAAGAAATTGAAGTGACAAACCTTGGAGTTGAAGGTGGAAAACTTGTTGCAACAAATGGAGCTATGGATAAATATCCATTACTTGATATTGCAACTGGTAAATATGTTGGAAAACCAACAGCAATCATACTTAATAGAGTAGAAGTTAATGACAGACTATTAGGTTATACAGTATTCTGTGCAGATGGTGTAATCAGAGAATTAGTATTACCTAAAGCAATAGAAGTGTATAATACTGTAGGCATTGCAAACGGTAAAATTAGACATACATCTGAAGGAGATATTATATCTTCAATTAAAGGCAACTATCCTTTAAGAGTATTGGAAATTAAAAACGTTGAATCAAAAGAATTTACACTTAATACAACATTTATTACTGAAGCTGTGGGCACAAAAGCTGGCAAGATTACATATGTAGGTGTAATTATTAACTGTTCAAATGCAGCTGATATGGCAAAAATGTTTGACTCTCTAAAGGAAGATAACAAGAGAGTTAGAGCAGCAGTTAAATTATTAGGTGCATCTGATGAAGTAGCTAACAAACTTAAAATTGAAAGAGCAATCGGTACAGGAATGTATGTAGTAATACCTTTACAGTCTTATGGCAATTTAATGTGTGATAAAAATAGTAAGGTGGCATTCCCAATGGGAGAATTACTATTATCTGGTATTGATTATAGTAATGGAAGTATTGAAGAATCACTTGTAAAAGTTTCACCAGACTTTAAATTAACTAAAGCAAAAGATGGTAACGATATGACAAAGTCAATAATTAAAGATTTGATTGAAACAGTGGTACCTAAGTTACAAGAAAAAGGAATCGAAGTAAGTAAATAAAACCAAGATTGAAATAAGGGTTAGGGTTGGTAACAATCCTAACCCTTATTAATACAATTAAAATAGGAGAAAAACTAATGAAGAAGATAGGAATAGGTTTAATATTAACAGTGATTGCTATTACATGTATGGCATGTGGTAATAAAGATGATTCAGATGATAAAGAAGTAAATTACATAGAAGTATCTGATAGTATTCATGATTATAGAAGTGATTATGAATACAAATTAGAAGAAATACAGGAGTACTTAGATGAGGAGAGCTATGAAACAGCTATAGATGAACTAAATTTATTAAAAGATATACCTGAGTTTCAAGAATTTACAGATGACATAGACTTAAGAATTAGTGATATAAAAAAATTAATGCTTAATGAAAGTATTAAGACAATAAATGATGAATATGAATTAGATAAAACTGAAGAGGGCATTGGACAAGCGGCTTTTGATCAAATAATCAGATTAGATAACTTAAAAGAAGACTATAATGAATTTACAGTAGACATAGAGAATAATATAGAGCATGCAATTAAAAATAATTATAATATTATAATGGAGTCAGCAGATAAGGCTATTAATGAGAATTTAAAGGGCAATCTTGAAAGCACAGACTATTTCATAGATAGTGCAATTCCATTATTAGAGGATGCTATAGAACAAGTCAATATTAGTGGTAAATATAATAAATATACAAAATTAATTAAAGATA
>JAGALE010000212.1 GCA_017625335.1 Lachnospiraceae bacterium | reverse complement strand
TCTAATTCTTTTCATTAGTTATATCACCTTCCATCAACTACTTATTATCCCAAGATAAACTCATACATTGATTAATAGCATATGGTCAAACCACCACAGGCTACACCTCTCGGTTTTATTATTTTATTGATGTAACATTTGTTGCAACTAAGGGTTTTCTGCCACCATATTACAATAAAACCATTCATAATATTTTACCATAATAAAGGGTACATTTTCAACAAAATAGAAGGGACAGAGGCTATCAAAATCTCTGTCCCATTAATAAACATTATTTACTTTTGAATGTAAGCTTCTGTTCTAGCTGAGGTTTCACCCATATATGTATTAGCCGGTGGATTTTCACCCTTCTTAACTAATACTATCTGAATTCCTTCAAGTCTTCTGGAAAGACCCGCTGTTCCTGCTGGGTCTCCGTTTTTAGCCCATCCAAGCCAGCCGTAGGTCTGAGCATGTACTCTATAATAGATGTCGTAATGCTCGGCCATCTCTCCAGTAAGCTTTATCTTGATAGCCTCAAGTCTCTTACTCTCTCCCGATGTTCCACTCATCTTACCATTAGTCATCCACTTTGATGAGTCATTCTCATCTCCCTGCCAACCGTAGGTCTGTACATGAGTTGTATATGCTATGCCACCATCATATGGCTTGTTGGTAAGCTTGATGTTTATTCCCTCAAGTCTCTTGCTTTCACCTGAGGTTCCACTCATCTGACCGTTGTACTTCCAACCCTGCCAGCCATAGTTTTGCACGTGGGTTCTGTAGGTAACATTTGCCATAGTATCTCCTGGAACTACAGGGTCAGTATTGCTGGTTGCAGGATAATTTACTATAGGCGAATTACCCGGCAATGCATAGAATTCCTTTTCGCAAGTAGATGGTATTCCATCTGCATTACGGTTAAAATCAGCACCCTTCTTAACCACTACTATCTGTATTCCCTCAAGTCTCTTAGAATAGCCTGCTGTTCCTGCCGGTGATCCATTAGACGCCCAGTTTAGCCAGCCATAATTTTGAGCATGTACTCTGTAATATACATCGTAGTACTTAGCGTCTGAGCCTGTAAGCTTAATCATAATAGCCTCAAGTCTCTTGGACTCTCCCTCTGTACCGTTCATGTCTCCATTTGCAGACCAAGGCAACCAACCATAATTTTGACAATGCGTTGTATACTGAATTCCAAGGTTAACAGGCTTTGATGAATCCTTTGACTCTACTACAATATTAATTCCCTCTAATCTCTTAGACATACCACTGGTTCCGGACATCTGTCCATCCTTCTTCCACATGTCTGTATTCATAGTTCCATCATCTTCCCAACCAAAGGTCTGGATATGTGTACGGTAGCTAACCTCAATTTCAGGTGCTACAAATTCCTCTGGCCTTTCAATAACTTCACCAACAGTTCCACCGGTATTACCTCCACCGGTTATCTCTGAGCTATCTCCTGTAGATGTTCCACCTGTGCTGCTTGAACCACCTGTGCTTCCTGTATTTCCGCCTGAACTACTTGAGCCACCTGTACTTCCTGTATTTCCACCTGAACTGCTTGAGCCACCTGTGCTTCCTGTATTTCCGCCTGAACTACTTGAGTCTCCTGTACTTCCCCCTGCTGATGAATCAACATGATAGCTTGTATCAATTTTCTGAGTTGAAGTCTCTGATATATGGCCCTCATATATTGCAGCTGCTGCCGCTACTAAGGTTGCATTGTAATCTATAGCAACCTCATTGCAAATGTAATCACTTGCTGAGTCTATGTATGTTCCGTCTGTTTTCTGACCACCTACAAGTGCACCTGTAAGCACATATTTCTGAGGTGTTGTACCCTTGTCTCCACCTGTATATCCAGATGCAGCTCTATGATGAGGATACTTAGCACTGAAATCATTAAATCCTACTATAAAACACTGCTTTGCAGCATTATTTCCCATAAGGTACTTCATCTGTCCCTCAGCCCAGCTTCTATATGAAGATGTACCTGTCATCTTATCATACAAAAGTCCTGTATACTGAAGTGAAGTATTGTATCTTGCAGAACCCCAATCCTGAAGACATCTGTAACCACCATAATTACTGTTTCCATCACCGATTCCCATAAGTGTTGAAAGCTTACCTGAATCTCCCGCATAATATGCAACTGCCGGTCCTACATTATCCCAACCAAGTGGCCAATAAGGCTTCATGGCAGCAGAATCACTCTTTATGTTATTGTATTCACTTTGATACTGTGATTCTCCTGTTATCTGATAAAGCAACAGTGCAGCCAAGCAATAATCATCCTCCCAGTTTGACGAAACATAGAAGGAGCTAGATGTTTTACCAACAGACTTAGAGTTATTCTTTGCATAGGCAAAAAGCATCTTAGCAGTCTCTAAATATTTTTCACCACCAAAGTTCTTGTACTGCATGGCAAGTGCAGCTGCTGACAGTGATACTATATCTGTGTGTGGTTCCGAAGAACTTGAAAAATACGCTGTTCTATTCCCCTGAGGCTGATCCTCCGGTGCTCCCCAATAGCCATGGTCATTGCCACCGCCACCATTTCCAACCTGAACGCAATATGCCTCAACAGCAGTACCTGAGCTGTTAAGCACAGCACAGTCTACTAAATAGTCTGCAAAATGAGTTGTTATTGTCTGAAGGTGTTCAACCTGCTTAGCAGATACATAAGCTTTCTTATTAGTATCATAGCTCATACCAAGTGTAAATGCAGCATAAGCCTCAGGAAGACCAAACTTGACATGATCACCTGCATCATGGAATCCACCTGTAAGATCTACTGTAACAGTGCTTCCATCACTTCTTCTGTAGCTATACTTGTCGTAGGTATGACAGTCATCTCTCCACGAATGAAGGGAATGCTCGCCAACCTGATCTCCACACATATTTGCATCATAAAAATATAATGAATACTGAAGTAGCTTTGCATAGTTATATTCCACTTCTGGATAATTATACTCAGTTACTGTTCCAGAAGGTATGGTTACAGTTGTACCACCTGTGTTACCACCAGATGGATTGTCATTTGTATTACCTTGCGAATAATCCTCTGAACTTGATGTACCATAATTGAATAATATTTTTGTCACTTTAATGTCAGATGGATTGACATATTTTCCACCGAATCCAAACCCAGGATTATAACCTGCTAATGTTCCCGAAGGCACAACAGCATTAGTTCCCTCCTGCATAGGATACAAATAAATCGTGTCTCCGTCTGCCACAAAAGTAGCATTCCAACATTTAAAGGCTGATGCTGTTCCTGAAGGAACATTCATCACTATTACCCAATCACATATACTTGATCCTGTATTGTTATGTATAGTCATATCAAAACCTGACCAATCATTGGATGGTGTACCTTGAGACGCAATTGTTGCTGTAACCCCAGAGCTATTAGTTCTGTCAGTATCAATAGTTCCACTCGCATATGAATTTACATATGGCACATTGATACAGGAAACTATCAGTGCAATAGTCAAAATATACGTTAGTACCTTTTTTAAAACCTTTCTTGTCTTCATTTTTACCTCCTTATGTATCCTATAATTATTCTCCAACCAGCGTTACCACTGTTTTGTCATGTCCCATAGCATCTAATATTTTTCCGAATAAATCCTCCGTTTTAATTCTAAGACTTGATGTATTAACACAAGGATGACATCCTACATACTCACCCTTTAACACATCCTCATCCACCAAAAGCTTAACAGCATTATTCTTATCATTCATAAGTCCCATAATACTTACTGCTCCAGGGGTTATATCCAGATATTGTTCCATATGCTCAGGACCTGCAAAGGATAATCTGGCACTGTTTATCTGACTTGATATCTCCTTAGTTTTAAATGGCTTATCTCCCGGCATCATAAGTAGATAAAACGCTGTCTGCTGCCGATTACACAAAAACAGATTCTTACAGATTGTGGCCTCTAGCACCTCATCTATAGCCTTGCAAACCTCCATGTTATCCGCCGCTTCATGATCTACACGCATATATTCTATACCTAGACCATCCAGGAAATCATAAACCCTGATTTCCTTATCTAATCTTCCCTCTAAATCAGAGGGTCTTCCAATCATTAATTCCATGACTACCTCCGCAAAAAATCTGTCATAAATTTTAACATATTTATATATCTTCTTCAATATTTTTCGCCCCTTTAATCAAGCTTCATTTCTGCTCTTAATTAAGCTTGATGTAACCATCATATTACTCATTTGTCTACTGTTATAATCCATATATCTAACTTTTTTAGTTACATAAAAATGGGACGCAAAAGCAACACTGTGTCCCATTAACTTATAAATATTGAATTTTTATCTTTCTATATATGAGTCTCCATAACCAGAGGTAACATCCATATAAGTATTATCAGGTGGATTATCCCCTTTCTTAACTACCACAATCTGAATACCCTCTAATCGACGGCTCAAACCTGCAGTTCCCGCTGGTTCTCCATTACAAGCCCAACCAAGCCATCCGTAAGTCTGTGCATGTACTCTATAGTAAATATCATAATGCTCAGCCATTTCTCCTGTAAGAGTGATACAGATTGCCTCAAGTCTCTTTGACTCTCCACTAGTTCCTGCCATCTGTCCATTCTTTCTCCAGGTTGATGGATCATTAATATCTGTTTTCTGCCAGCCATAGGTCTGTACATGTGTTGTGTATGCTATACCACCATCATACGGCTTGTTAGTAAGCTTAATATTTATTCCCTCAAGTCTCTTGCTCTCACCAGAAGTTCCACTCATCTGACCGTTATACTTCCAACCTTGCCAGCCATAATTTTGCACGTGAGTCCTATAGGCAACATTTACATCATCAATGCCTGGTACTTTTGGATTAGTATTACTTGTAGCCGGATGATTTACTATAGGTGACTTACCTTCCTTAGGATAAAATGCTTTTTCACAAGTTGAAGCTATTCCGTCCGCATTTCGATTAAAGGATTCACCCTTTTTAACCACTACTATTTGGATTCCTTCTAGTCTCTTAGAGTATCCTGCTGTTCCCGCAGGTTCTCC
>JAGALE010000211.1 GCA_017625335.1 Lachnospiraceae bacterium | reverse complement strand
CACCTGAACCACCTGAACCACCTGTTCCAAGTCCTGTTGCATAAGTAATATGTACATTACCATACATTGCAGAAACAAACTTCTTATAAAGAGTCTCTGAAATATCTTCTGATGCACAATTTGCCTCTATAATAACCATATCATAGTCGTCAAAATTAAGATCAGCTGTCTCAAGAGCAGCAAGCACATACTCCTCTACATGAATACAATCAGGAGCTGTAAATCTCTGGTTGTATGCTTTCTTCTTCATTATAGAATCAGCAGGAACAGTATATACATTAGAAAGGTCATTGCCCTCTGTATCCTTATATGTTCCAGTTAGCTCTTCAACAACACCAGTCTGACTAAACATACGGTCACCAAGTGAATCCGGTGTAGTCATAGCATTACCATCAGCACTAACAACAAGGAACTTAGCCATGTTCTTAGTCTCACCATCTTTAGTAACTTTCTCCCAATGAGAAGAACGTTCTGAACCATCGATAGGAAGATACATGGACTCTGAACCAATCGAACCATCTAAGAAATAATTGATATTATCTCTAGTGCCATCACTCCATGTTGTATTCCACTCAAAGGTATAGTAGTAATGTCCTGAATTAAAGAAATAATCATTTGCAAGCTGTTGCATTGTTATTGTAGTTGTAGGATCTACTACAATACCAGTATCGTTTGGACTGTCAATAACAAGTGGCTTGTAATCTCCAACTGCAAAAGTATGAAGGATGTTGTAAACCTCTTCACAAATATCATTAGTTGTTGAATACTTATTATTTGGATCCTGACTTACATAGATGAAATCTGCCTGAGAAATAATCTTAAGTGTTTCCTCATCAGTATCCTTAACATCAGATGCCTTAAAGTAATTGTAGACAACCTTGTCAGCACCCTCCATCTCCTCATCTATAGTTCTGTTTCCATTGATGACAAAATCCTTAAAACTGCCATCTTCTACCATAGCCTGTAAGCTTGGAGATGTAGCACCTGAACCAATCTCTACAATTCTGTAGCATGGGTCAACATCTCCGCTTTCATCACGTGAATTTTCAATAATGTAATCAATATTAGTTTTAACAGTAGCAACTGTATCGCCAGCTGCTGCTACTAAAGTTTCATCAGTTCCCTGCTGTACAGGATCATCTGCAAGCGAGAAGGTAATAGCTGTAACAGCCATAGCCATTAAAAGAACCACTGATAAAGCTGATAACATTATCTTTTTATTTAATCTCATAAAGCTTTTTACCTCCTTCTTACTTCTTAGCCTTTAATACATACGAGTTTCTGATGTTTACCATACCTAAAGTGGTATAGGTCATATTTCTATCTGAGAAGTTAAGGTCAACACCTATTGAACCATTCTCATCATCAAGAACAAGTGTACATCCACTGACAGTTGAACCATCAGCAAATTTTAAATAACTGAATGAACTGCTATAAACATAAAAGTTTAACATGTCATCAGCATCTGTACTATCATAGTAATCATTTAATGCTGTCATATAAGCATATTTTCTTTCATAGTACATATTTTCTTCATCAAATGTATAAATATTTCTTACTGTGTCATTGGTAGTGTATACAGTGTTTCCTGTTGAAGATACAACATCCACTGTCGCACCTGCTGCATCAGTTGCAGTAGCCTGAACAATTACATTGTCTACCTCTCCAGTAAGATGATTTGTAAACTCTGTCTTACCTGGTGTATACTCTGATACAAAATCCATATCAATAGCAACTGAATTGTCAATAATAAGCTGCTCAACGTATATTGATGCTCCATCAGGAATATTCTCAAAATATACTATCGGATATCCTGACTTGTATTCTGGCATAGCCGTGAGAATACTCTCATGAGCTGAATCTTTAACGAAATAAGTAAGCTCTACTGTAGGATCCTGAACATCTTTTCCGCTAAACTCAAAATCTAACACATCTGAACCTGATGTAGGCTCCATATATCCTAATATATATACATCTGTAGCCTGCATAATTGAATCGGTAATCTGATCATATGTTTCCTGTGCTGAGTTGTGAACCGTAATGTCTGCTTTAGACTTTTTGTAGTTCGCAACACTGGAACCCATGAATGCACAAACTGCTGTCATCAAAAATGCTAAAATCGCCATGGCAATTATCAACTCTATAAGAGTGAAGCCACTATTACTTTTAATTTTTTCTTTCACAGTTTATCACTCCTATTCCTAATATAATTGATGACTACCGTTCGCCTTAAGTCTTACTTCATCAACAAGGCTTCCGTTACGTTTATAGAACTCGTATAAACCAGTTCCCTTTGAACAAGTTCCATTTTTGTTAAATACAACATATACACCAGTTGAATCAACTGTCTTTACAGCTCCAGTTTCATCCTGATATTTTATAACAACCTTGGAAGAAAGGTTTGTACCCTTTCCTCCATTCTTGTTCTCTGCATCCTCAAAGTAATACTTATCAGCTACATCATCATAATATCCTGTCTTTACATAGTATCTTCCACTAGAGGACTCAAGATATATGTGTACACATCTTTTATAATTTGGTTGTTCAACTCCACCGACAATACACATCTGACCTTTTGCTTTAGACATTGTGTCTGCCAATACAGAGTTAAAGCTTACCGCTGCATCTTTTGCTTTTGCAGAATTAATCATCGATACTGTAACAAGTGCTATACCGGATAGAATTGCGATAATTGCGATACAAATTATCATCTCTACCATAGAGTAGCCTTTGTTATTTTTCATAAATCTTCTCTTCATTCAGGCCACCTCTATTCTACATATTTCATCCAGTTTTCAAGACTTACAACATCTGTGTAGCTAATCTGGTTAACGTTTATACCCGCATTACCTTGATTATTTGCTGGATTGTAGTTCTTGTACTCTGTGAATACACTGATAACTTTCTCACATAATGTATCACTTGAAGTTAAACATTCTCTTAAAATACTTCTACAAATCTCAGGGCTGGCAGTAATACTTGTAACCTTATTTCTGATATAAATCTTACCACCGGCAACAATAAGTCCCTCGAAAGATGTTACATCATCACCAAATACTACATCACCCTTAGTAATAATCATACCTCTTATATTGCTATCACCTTTAATAACAAGAGTCTCTGAACCATCATTAATCCACACCTTATATCCTGATGTAAGTGCAAGATTATCTGGTGTTACGTTTGTAGTGATATTGCTCATGATAAGATATTTGTTGATAGGAGTAATAACTGTATCACCAAAATTCTCATCCTCCACTAAATCCTTAACATACTGTTTTTCAAGATTTAATGCTTGGTCATAATGGTCGAGATTCCACTTCATAAAGTTGTATTCCATCTCGAGGTCATTAGAAAATGTTAATGCATCTGTTTCAATATTTGGAACTGAAATATCACCAGTAACATTTTCGTCATAATCTCTGTTACCAAGCAAATTGCTGATAACAGTCTCATCATTCTTAGTAACCATAGTAAATTCATTGTTTACCTTAGCAGTGATTGCACCACTAGAGTAGATATTACCTGTTACTGTTGGAACCTTGATATCTGCTACTTTGAAATCATCATAACCATTGAGATAATCAACTATAGTAGTAAAAGTTTCATCTTCTTCATCTGTTGCTTTTTCATAGTATGCAACAATAAATCCTGTTGCATATTCATCTGCATTAGCATAAGAATTAACAATATTTGCAGCCTTTGTATCTGTTGCAGATTTAGTTTTAATTACATCGTAAGCTGTAGCAAAATCATAATAGTAATACATTTTACCTGAAACACGTTCAGATATAACAGGTACATAATCACCAAATACTGATGTAGGGAAGAATTCACCAAAGAAATCAACACCAGCAAACTCATCTGCTAACTCCATACCAATAAATGTTTTCTCGCCTACTGTAACAGACACAACATTAGATGTTTTAGCTACAGGTATGTAAGCAAGCTGCGAACTTGCAACCGAAATACTT
>JAGALE010000210.1 GCA_017625335.1 Lachnospiraceae bacterium | reverse complement strand
TTTGGGGTATCGAATATAATGATTCAGTTGCCTATATTGAGTTTGGTTTAATTGACCATTATGGCAGAGTATTAGATGTTCCTGTTACAAATCGTGGAGAAGTATATGTAGCCAGCAACACAACAGAAGCAGAACCTTCTACTACGGAACCAGAAGCTACTCCAAATGTGTCAGTTCCAAGTGAACCTACACCTGAGGTAGTACCTGAGACACCTGTTATTACTGAGGAGCCTGTTGTTGAAGAAGCAAAGACAGAGAGTAAACCTACACCTGATGAAGTATTGGCGTTCATCCATGAAACTCTTCAAGGAGCAGGAATTAGATATTATCCTGATGTGTATCCTGATTGTCCAGGAGGCCCTAGTGGTGGTATGGGTTGGAGTGAGGGTTCCGAAGACCCAAATTGGACAATGGAAAATCCAGACCAAATTCTATATGTTTATCAATTATATGGATATACTCTATATTATGTTGAATATATAGGTGAAGATGAAAATGGTGAATATATTTTCAGATTTTATTGGGGTGGAGCGCAATAATAACATTTACACTTATAAAGGAAAGTCAATGACTGAAAGTTATTAGCTCCCGGAGTGGGTAACTCTCACTTCGGGAGCACATAGATTACAAAGGAGGCAATTTCCTATGAAGAAAATGATAATGTCAGTGCTTGTAATGGCACTTATGGTAACAAGCCTTGCTGCCTGTGGAAGCAAAGAAACAGTAGCAGAGAGTACGGAGACAGAGGTAGTGGTAACCCCAGAGCCTACGGTAGAGCCAACACCAGAACCTACCCCAGAGCCGACACCAACTCCAGAACCCACACCTGAGGAGATTGTAGAAAAGGAATTGGGAATTGAGTTACAAGAAGGGGATGTTGTCAAAGAATTTGACAGTTTGTATGAAGAGGGTTATGAAATCTTGCATGCGGATGGAACATCTACCATAGATGCAAAATTTGATGGAGATAAGCATTTTATGCATCTAAGAGTGTCCCATTTAAACCAAGATATGACTACAAGAATTGGTGGAATAGGTTGGCTTAGACGCTCATCTGTAAAGCTAGAAGATGGTCTTAATATTTTGGAAGTTTATATTGTGCCTCATACAGTTGATGATTTGAATTTGAAAGAATTATCAGATGATGAAATAGGTGCTATTGCCAATAATGGATATAGTCCATATTACAAATTGCAAAGAACAGAAACAGAAGACTCTTATGTTACTACTTGTGAATTTGACTTTAATATAGAAGGTGTTCCAGCTTATGGATATGACAAAATGATTAATGACTATAAAACAGGAAAAGCATATGACATTGCTGTTTATGGAAGTAAGAAATATTTTGACTTAGAACAAGCCAAAAAAATTGTTGAAAGTGTTCAGTTCTTTGTAGAGACAGAAGATGGAGAAGTGGTTGTAATAGGAGGAGCAGAACCTGCACAGGAAGTAACGGTAGTTGAAACGGTGGAGTTAAAACGGGGCAATGCTCATGGAACAAAGACCATTTACAGTGATGATACTGCGGATTATGAGATTTGGTATGATTGTTCATATAATGGAGACTTCATTCATTATAAGCTCCCTAATCTGCCGACTCATGGGGAATTATATAGCACAGAGGAAAATGTTATTTTAGAATTTGTAGATTTGCCAGATAAAGAAGAGGCTTTTAAAATCTTTGTTTGGACGAAGGGAGATATTGACTCCAGTAAAATCAATTTAAAGACAGCAACGGATGAATTTTTGGGAACCTATGATGGTAAAAATCCTGATTATTCATTAATGGAAGAAACTGAAACAGATACCATGCATACGGTAGGTATTCCCTATATTTTCTATGATATGGGTAGAGATTGTGGGGCATATAATCTTTATTTTAATGATTATGAAACAGGAAAAGCATATTATATTATGCCTTATGGAACAGAGAAGTATTCTGATTATGATTTCTTGTATGACATAGCACATAGTCTGGAAGTAATTGAAGTGAAGTAAATTATTATAATATTGCAAATTAGATAAAGCAATAGGAAAGAGGACTACACCGGTTGCACGTTGTGCAACCGATGTAGTCCTTATTTTCTTCTGAGCTTCCCTGTGCCGATTATCATAGAGAGAGGTGTTGTTTTGATATGCACCTTCATACCATCAAAGTATGTACTTATGATATCATCAAATTTTCTGTACTGTTCATGAGCTTTTTGATAGCTTCTTTTCTTTCCAGGGAGCAGGAGCAGATGTAGGGTTACTAAGGATTTAGAGAAATCAATGTTTCTAATAATAAGTCTGCTGTCACCATCAAAAAGGCTGGTAAAGAAAGAAGAAACATAGGGGTAATCATTGTACTCTGTATAAAAGGTA
>JAGALE010000209.1 GCA_017625335.1 Lachnospiraceae bacterium | reverse complement strand
CACTTGAAAAAGTGGAAAGTGAATCACAGAATACAATGGGTGTTTCAGTAAGTAGAATGCTATATAATCCAAAGTTTGTGGACAGTTTAAGCTTCAAAGAGTTAGTATTCGTAAGTTTACATGAAATAGCACATGTAGCATTAATGCACGTACCTAGGGGTAAAAAGAGACATGGACAATTATGGAATATTGTGTGTGATGCTTATATAAATAAACTATTGATAGAAGAATTTAACCTTAGTTTTGATGGTTCTTACAATAGTAATAACAATTTTATAGCGGTACCAGAAAATGGTGTATTTTGTAGTTCAATAGATACAGACGTAGATTATCCTGAATTACTTTATGATAATGTTGTTGAACAATATGAGAATGCAAAGGCTAGTGGAAATAATGATAATATTAAGATAAAGTTAAAAGGTAGTGGAAGTTCAAGTGATAAGTACAGTGAAATTCCAATAACAATAACAAATAGTTATGATGGTGACCTTATTGATGATGGAAGTAGTGCAATAGAGCAAGATAATGAGAACAGAAGAATATTAAGCGATGCTTTGATAAAATCTGAGATGAATAAAAGAGCAGGACTTGGCTCATGTAAAATAGAAAGACTTGTTGGGGAATTACTTAAGAGCTATGTAGATTGGAGAAAATTACTTAGAAAATATTGTATCAATGCATTAAGTAAAGATTCTTCATTTAAGAATCCTGATAAAAGAATGTATTATCAAAGAGCAATATATCCTGGACAATTGCAAGATGAGTCAAACGCAATTAAAGGTGTAAAAGTGTGCTTCGATTTTAGTGGTTCTATTAGTGAAAAAGATATGGGTTACTTTCATGGACAAGTACGTGACATATTAAAGCAATTCAAGATAGAAGCTGAAGCAATATACTGGGATACAGAAATAGTATCACATGGAAAGTTCTCTGACATGCCATCTTTTAACCTGGTAAGACCATCTGGAGGTGGAGGAACAGACCCTTCATGTTGCTTTGAATATTTTGATTCAAAAAAATGTAAAGTCAAACCAGTTGTAACAATAGTCTTTACAGATGGTTATATATACAATAAAGGACTTGATAATTCAAAGTGGAAAAAGTTATATAAAGACACTATTTGGGTAATGACACGCGATTATGATAAGGAGTTTAAACCTCCATTTGGTAAAATCACAATAGCAAAGTTTGGTGAGTAGTATGAATAATATATCAATTATCAATAGTGATAAATTAAATACAGTATGTAATAATATAAGTAACATAGAAATAATGACAGCAAAATCAAAGCTAAATCTAGGAAGACATATAACTTTATATAGATATAAGGATATAATTATGTACTGTAACAATAAGTTGAATAAATATATAAAGGTTAAGCATAGTACATCCTATTTTAGTTCAGATAGAGGTAAGAATTATTTAACAATAGTCACTGATGAAGGCGATATAGTAAATATTATTAACCTTGATAAAATGAGAATTAGCTATTGGAATGTGATTAAGGAAAAGTATTTTGGATTAGTGACATTATGTATTTCAATGCTATTTGTTATTTTAATAGAGGTAATATTCATAATATTTAGTATAGTATCTGCATTCAGTTAAAATAGTGGTAGGCATATAGGTATGCCAGCATATTAGTTATAATAAGGTATTTAATGAAAAATTGTTGGTTAATATTATTTTAATTAGTAATGCAAATAAAATATTAATAAAGTAACTCCAAATGTAAAAAATACATTGTTTTACTATTAAAACACTCAATATTACAGTTGATAATATTGCATTTAGCAAAAATTTAATGTGGCATACTGCTAAAAATTTTCTAAAATTTTATAAGTATTTAAGTGCATGTATAAATATATAAGCATTTAAGTATACATTTAGATATATGTATTAAATAATAAATTGAAAGGTAGCTTTTAAACATGACAGACTCATATATAATAAGCAGCAAGTTATATAAAGATAATGTATAGTACATATGGGTTATATATTGACCTATATGTTAACAGAGTAAGTTAGGAGGTCAATACTATGAATAATGTTGAAAAGAGATTAAACCTAAGCAAAGAAGCATTCAATAATACAGAAGAACTAGTTAAGAAATTTGTTGAAGAAGATAATAGAGGTAAAACACGTGCTGAGGTAAATAAATTAACAGATGAGTTTACAATAGCATTTAATGGTATGCATATGTTAATGAGTGAGTTAGACCAAACACGTGCTATAGAATTACTAGATAAGTACGGTATACTTAAGAAAATTAAGAAATCTGTTAACAGAATACAATCTAATAATTCTTTGGCTTTTACGTAAATGGAGGAAGCATGGAACATACACTTGAGCAGTCATTTATAATTAAAATATATGACAAAGAGGATAATTTTATTGTACTATCTGGAGATTATGATGACCCTTGTGTATGGCGTGAGAAAGACAACGGATATGTTAGTATATCATCAAATAATGTAGTATTAACATTTGATGCGAATAAAAAACATGTATATACAATATATAATATAGATAAATACAGATTTGAATTTGTGAATCTACAAACTGACTCTGTATCTGACAAGATAGAACTAAATGAGCTATTACAGACTTTAAGAGTATATGATGAATGTATTTACTCAGATGTAAAAATAACAATGCAATTAGTAAAGTTAGATATACTTGGAGTAGATATAGAGATAATTCATAGAAAACTAAAGAACAATGAATTTATACAAATAACATTTTAAATTAGCGTGGGTAATAAACAGAATGTTACCCACGCTATTTTTATGTATACAATTTCATGTAACTTATATAATATAGTTTATATATTTAATTATTTTGTTTTTGAAAGGTAGGAAAATTGAAATGGACAATAATAAACCTGTTAGACCTAATAAACCTAGTAATGGTACAGCACCTGTTAGACCTAATATGCAAGGAAATGCCAGACCTAACACTCCTGTAAGACCTAATATGCAAGTAAATAATAGACCAAATGTAACAGGAAATACAGTTAGACCTGCTGCACAACCTAATAATAGAGTAATTAATCAAAAGGTTGTAGAAGAACAACCTATTATAAATGATAACATGGAATTAGATGATTTTACAACTGTTATAGATAATAACAATGAAGCAGTAGATACTGTTACACCTGTTGAAAATAAAAAGAAACCTAAGAGAGAAAAAGTTAAAAAAGAGAAAAAAGTAAAAGAACCCAAGATAAATACAGATAAT
>JAGALE010000208.1 GCA_017625335.1 Lachnospiraceae bacterium | reverse complement strand
ATGACAAGACTTAGAGTGACAGTTAAGGATATGTCTATGGTTAAGGAGATTGCTGATTGGAAAGCTGAAGGAGCACTGGGACTTATCAAGAAGGGCGACGGTGTTCAGGCAGTATACGGACCAAAGGCAGATGTATTAAAGTCAGATATTAATGATATATTATAGATTCTTTGAAATGAGGAATTAGTATGAAGCTTATCACATTAAACACACACAGCTTAATAGAAGATGCTTATGATAGTAAGCTTAAAGAATTCGTTCACGTAATCCTTCGGGAACAGCCAGAGATTTTTGCTCTGCAGGAGGTGAATCAGTCTCTGAATATGCCAGAGACTGATGAAGACCTTCTTGGTTTTGTTCCTTGTGAAGATTTGAATATAGTGCTAAGAAAAGATAATCACGCTTTAAGTGTAGCCAAACTACTTAAAGAACAGGGTCTTAATTATCACTTTACCTGGATACCTATAAAGTTAGGATATGGAATTTATGAAGAGGGCTTGGCCATATTTTCAAGGTCACAGATTGTGGATTCAAGACAATGCTTTATAAGTGGAATAAGGGATTATAACAATTGGAAGACTAGAAAAATGCTTGGTATTAAGGTTGCTGCTTATGAGAATATATGGTTTTACACAGCGCACCTTGGATGGTGGGATGATGAGGAGGAACCATTTAAGAATCAGTGGAATATGGTTACAGAAGCTATAGATGCAGTTAGACTTCCAGACGAGTCCTACTACATCCTAGGAGATTTTAATGCTCCTGACAGGATAGAGGGAGAAAGCTATGATTATGTTAAGCAGTCAGGCTGGTATGATACCTATCAATTGGCAGATAATAAGGATGATGGAATCACCGTGGGTCATGTAATAGATGGATGGCATGATAAGGTTGATGCTTCATTAGCTGAAGCTAAGGGAATGCGTTTGGATTATATATGGTGTGATAAGAACATAAAGGTTAAAACAAGCAATGTGATTTGTAATGGTAAAAAATATGAGGTGGTGTCAGATCATTACGGAGTGATGATTGAAACCTATGATGACTAGGAGGTTGCAGGATGGCTAGAACAACAGGTGTATTATTACCTATATCAAGTCTTCCATCAAAATATGGAATAGGCTGCTTTTCCAAAAGCGCATATGACTTTGTAGATTGGCTTAAGGCGGCAGGGCAGTGCTATTGGCAGATACTTCCCTTAGTGCCTACAAGCTATGGAGATTCGCCTTATCAGTCATTTTCTACCTATGCAGGTAATCCATACTTTATAAGCTTGGAAGCTTTGATAGAAGAGGGAGTGCTGACTAAGAAAGAATGTGACAGTGTAGATTTTGGTGATGATGAAGCGAGTATAGATTATGAGAAAATGTATAAGGGTAGATATAAGCTCCTAAGACTTGCTTATGAGAGAAGTAATGTGAGTCAAAACGAAGCTTACAATAGATTCGTGGATGAAAATTCCTGGTGGCTTAAGGATTACGCTTTGTTTATGTCTGTAAAGGATATATTTGATGGAAATCCATGGAATGAGTGGGCAGAGGATATAAGACTTAGATATGACTATGCTATGGATTATTATCGTAGAGAGTGCTACTTTGATATAGAATTTCATCAGTATATGCAGTTTAAATTTTATGAGCAGTGGATGAAGCTTAAGAGTTATGCAAACTATAATGGTGTTAGAATTATAGGAGATATTCCAATATATGTTGCTATGGATAGCGCTGATGCATGGGCTCATCCGGAGCTATTTCAGCTGGATAATGATAATGTACCGACAGCTGTAGCAGGATGTCCGCCGGATGGATTTTCAGCTACAGGTCAGTTATGGGGTAATCCGCTATATAACTGGGAGTATCACAAAAACACAGGCTATGCATGGTGGATGGAGAGACTGGGTTATGTATTTAAAATGTATGATGTGGTTAGAATAGATCACTTCAGAGGCTTTGATGAATACTACTCCATACCATACGGAGCGGAGAATGCCATGACAGGTCATTGGGAAAAGGGACCGGGTATAGATTTATTTAACCGTATGAAGCAGGTGCTTGGAGACAGAGAGGTTATTGCTGAGGATTTGGGCTATGTGACAGATTCAGTTAGATGGCTGGTGGCAGAAAGTGGATTCCCAGGTATGAAGGTATTTGAATTTGCCTTTGATTCCAGAGATTCAGGAAGTGCAAATGACTATCTTCCACACAACTACATACCTAACAGTGTGGTATACTCAGGAACTCATGATAACGAGACCTTAAAGGGCTGGTTTGAGGCAATTTCGGATGAGGAAAGAATGATGGCAAGAGATTATATTTGCGATTATCATACTCCTGATGATAAAATTTATTTAAGCTTCATATCAACCATACTTATGAGCAAATCAGACCTTAGTATAATCCCTATGCAGGACTATCTTGGAGTGGACAATACTTGCAGAACTAATACCCCATCAACTGTTGGTAAAAATTGGAAGTGGAGAGTTACTGAGGAGCAGCTTTCAACAAAGCTAAGAGATAAACTGCGAGAATTGGCTATGAGATATGGTCGTATGGGATGGCAGTGGTAATAATTTTATGAATAATTACTCATACTGTATATAATATTGCTTAGCGCATTAATTGAATTAATAAAATTTATAAAAAAAGAAAGTGAGGAACAAAATTATGAAGGAATTTAGTTACATTATCAAGGATGAGATAGGTATCCACGCAAGACCAGCAGGTCTTCTTGCTAAGGAGGCTAAGGCATTTACATCTAAGATTACCATTGAAGCAAATGGCAAGAGTGCTGATGTAACAAGACTTATGGCAGTTATGGGACTTGGAGTAAAGACTGGCGCTGAGGTTGTTATTAAGGCAGAGGGCGATGATGAGGATGCAGCAATTGCAAAGATGCAGGAATTTATGGCTGCAAATCTATAAGATTCATAGGAGATGTATAATAAGATAAGGTGGTTACTATGGAGCGATATGAGGGAAAAAGTATATATAATGGTATAGCCATAGGAAAGATTTGGTTTTATGAGAAGAGTGAGCATCAGGTTAAGAGAGTCAAGATAGATAATGCTGATGATGAGATAAAAAGATATGAGAAGGCAAAGGAGTGTGCAATAGCTCAGTTAAATCAACTGTATGAGAAGGCGGTTACAGACGTAGGTGAGGCAAATGCCATGATATTCGAGGTTCATGCTATGATGCTTTCCGATGCAGACTATAATGATTCTGTGTACAACATCATACAGACTGAAAATGTTAATGCAGAATATGCGGTTGCAACTACAGGAGATAATTTTTCTGTAATGTTTGCTGAGATGGAGGATGAATATTTCAAGGCCAGGTCTGCAGACGTTAAGGATATATCTGAGAGAGTTATAGCTGCCCTAGCAGGAGTTGATACAGATACGGATGCTATGGACGAACCGGTAATAGTTGCGGCAGAGGACCTTGCGCCAAGTGAGACTGTTCAGATGGATAAGACCAAGCTATTAGGCTTTGTTACAAGACTTGGTTCATCTAATTCCCACACTGCAATTCTTGCCAGAACTATGAATATACCTGCTTTAATTGGAGTGGACATAGATAGTAGCTGGAATGATAAAATGGCTATCATAGACGGCAGGAAGGGACTTATTTATGTGGAGCCTGATGAGGTTACTCTTGCGGCTTATAAGGCTGAGCAAAAGAAGGATGAGGAAGCAAGAGAGCTACTTAAAAATCTAAAAGGTCTACCTGATGAAACCCTAGATGGAAAACATATAAAGCTTTATGCAAATATTGGAAGTGTGGCTGATGTGGCAAATGTGTTGGCTAACGATGCTGCAGGAATAGGACTGTTTAGAAGTGAGTTTTTATACCTGGAGAAAACTGACTATCCAACAGAGGAGGAGCAGTTTACAGTGTATAAAACTGTGGCTCAAAATATGGCAGGAAGAAAGGTTGTTATAAGAACCTTAGACATAGGTGCGGACAAGCAGGTGGACTACTTTAATATGGATAAGGAAGAAAATCCTGCTATGGGCTACCGTGCCATAAGAATATGTTTGGATAGAGTAGATATATTCAAAACTCAGCTCAGGGCACTTTACAGGGCATCAGCCTTTGGCAATATATCAATTATGTTTCCTATGATAATTTCTGTAGATGAGGTAAGGAAAATAAAAGAAATATGTGAAAACATAAAAACAGAGCTTTCAGAAAATAGCATAGCATACGGTGATGTGGAGCTTGGTGTGATGATAGAGACACCGGCAGCAGTTATGATAAGTGATGAGTTGGCCAAGGAGGTTGATTTCTTCAGCATAGGAACCAATGACCTAACACAGTACACCCTTGCCATAGACCGTCAGAATGCAAAACTTGATAATATCTATGACTCACACCATCCTGCAGTGCTTAAGATGATTAAGATGGTTGTTGATAATGGACACAAGGAAGGAATATGGGTAGGAATATGCGGTGAGCTTGGCGCTGACACAAGCCTTACAGAAGAGTTCGTCAAGATGGGAGTAGATGAGCTTTCCGTATCCCCAGGATACATTCTTCCTGTTCGAAAAATTATACGAGAGACCAAAGCCAACTGAGACATCCATCACAATCAAAACCAAGTCAAAACGAAATAAAACAAAATTCAAGAATAAAATAAAGCATATATTAAAGAATAAAGTATAGTAAGAAAATAATACGGGGCTGTGCCAAAATACTACAATCCGGCCGCGCCAGGTATGGGGTCTTAGCAAACCGTTTTAAGGTTTGCGGGTGCCCCTACCTAGGCAGGCCGGCCAGTACGTGAATTTGCACAGCCCCGTATAAGTTTATAATATTTATTTCGTTATAGTTATGGAGTCCGCCCAGCCAAGCACATCCTCGCTTAGTCTCTTGTGATCCTTTGACTTATATACAAACTGGCATACCCAGAAGGAATTGTCTCCTTCAAACATGCAGTGAGTATATGTATATTTTGCTCCGTTCGCTGTCTGTGATGTAATAAAGTAATAGTAATCATCACGCTGATT
>JAGALE010000207.1 GCA_017625335.1 Lachnospiraceae bacterium | reverse complement strand
TTTTAATTTGGATAATGATTTTGGTTATGATTATTGTTGCAACCCATTTTGATATAAAATCCGGGAAAATTCCTAATAGCTTTAATCTAACATTTGGAATTATAGGAATTACAACGGCCATATGGTTAGCCGGAGAAAAAGGCCTATTAAATAGTTTGGCTGGAATTGTGATTCCTGTGATTATCCTTATGCCACTTTTCACATTGAGAGTCATCGGGGCTGGAGATATTAAGCTCATATCAGCGGTGGGGGCGTTCTTAGGGACAAAGGTGTGCTTAGTAGTAATATATAGTTTTTTAAGCTGTGGAGTATACGGTCTTGGTCTGATGATTGTTAGATTAATCATAGGAGTTAAGGAAAGAGAAAGGATTAAAGTGTGGGCACTTAATTTGGTGTCAGGAAATATAAATTTTATAAAAAATAAAAAATACACCAAGGTTGCATTTTCGGTTTTTGTATTGTGGGGTGTGGTGATATATATGCTAAGGCATGGCGAAGTGCTTTTTACATAAAGTGATAATGAACGTTAATTTGCTTGACTGCATTTTGATTTATTTGAAAGAGAGGAAGTTGAGTAGCTTGTAAGGGGGAAGGATGTGCGTTTTTAATCTTGGAGTGTTAGGAAATGGGATATGCTCCATAAATAGTTAGGGAATGAGACAAGATGTTGTTTAGCTTTGATTTGCAGGAGGGATGAGACATGAAGTATAGATTTGGAGTTTGCCATGAGGATTATCATTACGTTGTAAATTTGATGGAGTATGTAAATTCTAGCAGGGAATCCCAGATTGCTTTCGTTGCATTTTCCTCTATGAGTGCGGTACAGGATTATCTTAAGAGTAATTACTTAGATGGACTTCTTATTGGAGAGGAGATAAAGCTTTCGGAAGAACAATTAGAAGAATATGACAGGTTAGCCATTATGGCCCTTTTGGAAGAAAAGCAAATGGACCAGGCTGGGATATATAAGTATCAAAGCGGTGATGGAATTGTGAGGGATATATTAGGCAGACTTAATGTTAATGTGAATCCATTTCCCGTAAAAGGAAAGCAGCTTTGTGCAGTTTACTCCCCCGAGGGCAGATGTGGAAAAACCAGCTTAGCCAAAGGGCTTGGTGTAAAGTATCCAGGGTCACTTTGTTTTAGCTTTGAGGAATTTGGAGTTAGAGAAAGCATGGGAGAAG
Source organism: Lachnospiraceae bacterium (assembly GCA_017625335.1). GTDB lineage: Bacteria > Bacillota > Clostridia > Lachnospirales > Lachnospiraceae > Coprococcus_C. The sequence continues at coordinate 24,891 of JAGALE010000207.1, read as the reverse complement.
AAATATTATACCTGATTAAGGTTAAGAGTAACAAGCTGTATCAGCTTATAGAGAAGCTTCCCTTTAATGACCATGGCTTTAAGGAGATAAAGGGAATTCTAAGCTATATGGATATAAGGCAGCTTGATATAGATAATATGACCTGGCTAAAGGAACAGCTTCTGATAGGCGGTGGATATGAAAGGGTTATATTTGATATCGGTGCGGGGGCTTTGAGCGATTTAAATGTACTGAAGGTGATGGATAGGATTTATGTACCGGTGTTAGAGGGGGATAGTGTTAAGCTACAGGCCTTCAGGGAGCTGTTAAGAAGCAAGGAATATATTGATGTGGGCAGTAAGGTGAAATATGTATCGGTTCCTATATGCCATTATGCATCTAAGGTGATGATGGATTTTATAGAAAAAGAAGAGCTATAAGCTAAAATGTGATGATATTTTATGCAGAAAAAGAAGAACTGGAAGCTAAAATGTGATGATGGATTTTGTGAAAAAAGGAGAGCTGTAAGGTGGAATGCGGTGTTAGAGAAAGACTTAGACAGAAAATTATAGAGGACATAGATATGTCTCAGAACATAGACGATGAAGGGATAGGGGAAATAATTGATAGGTGCATACTCGAGGAAACCAGTGGAGAATATTTTCCTCTTAAGGAGAAGGTTGAGCTTAGACGTTCGTTGTTTAATTCCTTTAGGAGATTGGATGTGCTTACTGAGTTTCTCGAGGACGAGGATGTGTCGGAGATAATGGTAAATGGTACCTCTCCCATATTTGTAGAGAAAAATGGGCGAATAATAAGAACAGAGAAAAGGATAGATTCGGAGGAAAAGCTGCATTCTCTTACTCAACAGATTGTGGCGGATTGTAACAGAAGGGTTAATGAGGCTAGTCCCATAGTTGATGCCAGACTTAAGGATGGCTCAAGGGTCAGTATAGTGATAAGTCCGGCAAGTCTGTCAGGAACTACCATAACAATAAGGCGCTTTCCCAAAAGCAGAATAGATGTGGAAAAGCTTATACAGTTAGGCTCTATAGATGAAGCACTAAGCAAAGTTTTAAAGGCTTTGGTTTGTGCAAGATATAACATTTTTGTGTCAGGTGGAACCGGCTCGGGAAAGACTACATTTCTCAATGCATTATCCTCCTTTATCTCAGAGGACGAGAGAATTATAACTATTGAAGATTCAGCTGAGCTTAATCTATCGCAGGTCAAAAATCTAGTTAGGTTAGAGTCCAGGAATGCCAATGTGGAGGGTGAAAACAGCATTTCCATCAGAGATTTGATTAAGGCTAGTCTAAGAATGAGACCGGATAGAATTATCGTTGGTGAGGTTAGAGATGAGGCGGCTATGGATATGCTACAGGCCATGAACACAGGACATGATGGTTCCTTGTCTACAGGTCATGCAAATTCACCAAGGGATATGATAAGCAGGCTGGAAACTATGGTGTTAACCGGTGTGGATATACCCTTGCAGGCAGTGAGAATGCAGATATCCCAGGCGGTGGATATTATCATTCATTTAGGCAGGCTAAGGGATAAATCCAGGAAGGTATTAAATGTAAGTGAGGTGCTAGGTGTGGAAGATGGACAGGTTGTGCTTAATACGTTGTACGAGTTTGTGGAAACCGGTGAGGTTAACGGAAAGCTGGTGGGAAGTCTAAAAAAGGTAAACAATCTGCTTAATGTGGATAAGCTGCTGCGATGGAATATGAAGGAGCTTTACGAGGAGGGAGATAGTGGAATATTACGTTTATAGGCCGGAACCAAAATGGTGGTTGTGTGAGGTGATGAAGATAATTCTTATATGTATTGTAGTGGCTGAGCTTTTCTATGACAGATTATGGGTTGCGGTGGTATTGCTTCCTGTTGGGATGTTGGTTATAAGGAATGATCTTAGGACCTATAAGAAAAGGGTTAAGTCCAAGATAAAAACAGAATTTGGTCAGCTCATTACATTGCTGTCAGGAAGCTTAAATGCAGGATATTCCTTGGAGCAGGGATTGAGGAGTGCTTATGAGGATATGTCAGGTCAGGAGGATTTTAAGCTATTAGAAAGAGAGCTTGTTCTAATTGTAAATGGACTTAATCTAAACAAGGATCCGGAGAAGCTTTTACTTGAGATGGGAGAGCGGTGTCGGGTGGAGGATGTTATAGAGCTGGCGGGACTTATATCCACGGCGAAGCGATATGGTGGCAATATGAATTTGCTGATTGGTAAGGCTAAGAAGAATATGAAGGATAAGCTTTTGGTGGAAGGGGAGATTGATACCCTTATATCAGCAAAAAGACTAGAGGGAAATATAATGCTTTTTATGCCCTTTGTCATAGTGCTTTATATGAGATTTACTAATGGCAGCTATATTCATACCCTATATGACAGCATAGTTGGAAATGTGGTTGCAACGGTGGCATTAATTGTGGTTTTGGTGTGCGGTGAAATTATAAAAGGAATAACAAGAATCGAGGTGTAAGGATGATATATGTAAATATTATTATTGTAGTGTTTTCTGTTGCATTGGCCATAATCAGCAGAAAACATTACAGCAAATACAAGGGCAAAAGAGGCATGTTGGGACTATTTTATATGCTGGGAATGGCTATGGGCCACAGAGTGTATCAATGGGTGAAAGGTGTAGGTATTCAAGGCATAGAACATAAGATTTCCGGCATGCTTAGAAAGAATCAGATTGTAGCGCCTAAGAGGCTTGAGCTAATTACGGAAGAGTTTATGGCAAGATGCTTTGCCGTAGCTATAGGTATATTATTTTTCTTCAATGCGCTTGACTTGGGGAGTCGCATTGCTTATATGGTCCCAAGGGATGGGGACAATATTATAGAAAGAGAGGAATATAGCGGTGATGTGCTAGAAGAGGAAATATACTACGAGTTAGACGGTAGGCAGCAGACGCTAGTGCTTAACGTATCCCCTGTCAGACTTACTGAGATGGAATTTAGAGAAAAGGCGGATGTGGTAGCAAGCTCGGTGGCAAAGGAATGTTTTCCGGAGGGTATCCTTATAGAGGAGGATATTGAGCTTCCTGTTTCGGCGGATGGTGGTGCATTTTCCATAAGCTGGCTATCCAAGGATCCTAAGGTTTTATCCTCTAAGGGCAGAGTAAAGCTGGATGATTTAAAGGAAAGTAGGGAAGTAGGGCTGATTATGACAATCTCCTATTATGATTATTCTGCGGAATATGAATTTTCAGTGCTGGTAGGAGAAAGGGAAAAATCAAATAAGCAGCTTGTTACCGAAGGGTTAGAGCAGGCCCTATACAATCTGGAACAGGAAACTGTAGAGGAGGCACAGCTTTTGCTTCCTGATAAGGTAAACGACATAAAGGTAAGTACTAGGAAGAATGAAAATGGTGGAAGATATCTGCTCCTTGGTATAGTACTTTGTATGGTTGCAATTGGAATTATACTTTGTGAGCTTAAGGGATCCTCAGATAAAAGAGATACGGAATTGATGAGGGAATATCCTTATTTTGTGGATAGCATATGGCTATATATAGAAGCAGGAATGAACATAAGACGTGCGCTTTTTGAGTATGTGGACTCGTCTAAGAAAAGGCATGGGATAATAAAAAATAGACGAACAAATAATATTTTGACCAAAGAGATATCGTATACCTTACACGAGATTGATAACGGTCAAACGGAATATCTGGCTTATGAGGAGCTGGGGGAACGACTATGCTTGTCCCCATATAAAAGCATAATGCGACATATAAGTCAGAATCTAAGGATGGGTACTAAGGACTTAAAGGGTCTTATGGAAACAGAGGTTAATATGGCTTTGGAAGCAAAAAAGGAGAATGCTAAGCGACTGGGAGAAGAGGCTTCCACCAAACTTGTATTTCCTATGATTATCTTGCTGGTGGTGGTAATGGTGCTTATTATGACACCTGCATTTATGGGATTTTAGGAGGTATGACATATGAATTTTTGTTTTGATTTAATGAAGCGATTTGTGGCAGAGGAAGAGGCTATGGGTGTGGTGGAAATCATACTTATAATCGTGGTTTTGGTAGCCCTTGTGGCAGTTTTTAAGGATGAGATAGAAGATTTAGTTGATGATATATGGGATTCCATAGAAGAGAGTGCAGAGACTATATATTAGTCTGAAGGAATAATTAGTTTATAAAAGCGTGTGTATGGAAAATAGTATGAGATAGATGATTACTAAGGAGGGGGATATGAAGAATAAAGGAAGTGTGACAATTTTTCTATGCCTGATGGTTACTGCCATGGTGCTTCTTGGCCTTACCGCTACTAAGGCGGTGGGGTATAGTCTGGCGGAGGCAAAAGGGGCTATAGCAGTAAGGTCTGCTATGTCCTCGGTAGATGCAGGCTATAACAGTTATATTTTCGAGAATTATCATATCCTCCTTTTTGATAAAAGCTGTAACGGAAAAGGTGAGGCTTACTTAGAGGAACAGCTTATAGCAGATGTGGAACATAATTTAGGCGATGGGTTTATGGTGGATGAGCTTGGAGTTAATGATTATGACCTTTTACTAGAGGATGATTGTAGTGCATTTAGGAAGCAGATATCAGATTACTGTAGTTATGCACTGATAGAGGATGGAGCTTCTAGCGTATTGGAAGCTACCGGTAATCAGGACGGAACAGTGAGTCAGCAGATATATAGTGATATGGATTCGGCTACTACAGAGGAACCTGATGACTTTTCTATAAGTTTTGATGACGATGAAGATGATCCAAGAGATTTTACAGAGAACCTGACGTCGGAAGGGATATTGGCCATTGTGGCACCTGAGGATCTTACAATTAGTTCCGAAATAGTGGAGCTTTATGGGGTGCCATCCATAGAAAAAATAGGGTATGACTTCTTTGATTATCAGGTGGATAACGATTTTGATGACCTTGATATGCTGAAGGAGGATGTGGATGAATATGACAGCTGGAAGGATAAGCTTTTGGGCGGTGGAGCAGCACTTGTGTACGCTACAAAGGTGTTTAATTATGCTACGGAAAATGTACAGGAGAACACAGCCTTTGCCTTCGAGCTTGAGTACATAATATGTGGCAGAGCATCTGATATGGAGAATCTTAAGGGAACGGTAAACAGGATAATAGGAGTAAGATTTCCCGTCAATTATGCATATCTGGTGTCTGATGCATCTAAGATGGCTGAGATAAAAAAGCTGTCCTGGCCTATAGCATTAGCTACATTGGTTCCTGAGCCTATAGTTAGATATCTTATAGCTGGTTGCTGGGCCTATGTAGAGTCAATATTTGATACAAGGTGTTTGTTGGACGGACAAAAGCAAGCCTTTTTTAAGAACAAAAGTAATTGGAAGACGGACCTTAATGATTTGGAAAATAGCGTGAATTTAGACGGTGAGGAAGCTGAGACAGGCTTGGAATATAAGGATTATCTTATGATTCTTATGGCTATGGATATGGAAAAAACCTACTACCGAATGCTTGATGTTATAGAGCTTAATACCAAGAGAAGGTATCCAAGCTTTGATATGAGTAACGCAGCGGTAGGTTTTACATTAGATACTAAAATTACATATAAGGACAGAAGCATTTGCTATAGAGAGCAAATGGGTTATTAGTTGATAACATTTCTGAGTCCTTCTGGATTTTCTATTCGCCCGGGAAGAGTTTTTACTAACAAAACCTCCTTGACTAAATATTTTACAAATCCTCTCCAAGGTTATTATGCAAAGCACGGATAGAAAATCCTGAAGGGCTCAGAGGTGAGATGAGTGTTGAATAAAATGATGGTATGTAAAATAGTATGACAGGAATATGCTGTAGGTGTGATGATATGTAGAATAGTATTATTGAATATATTGCGGGTGTGGTGCTAGGCAGAATATTTTTATGGAATATGCTGTGGGTAAGATGTTACATATAAACGTTTGTTGTGGAATGGTGATGCTTGATGAAAATAGAAAATAACAGGGGAAGTGCAACTATTGAGGCTGCTCTGGGACTTCCCATATTCATATTCGCCGTACTGTTGTTGTTTCAAGGGATAAGGCTAAGGATGGCAGAGGCGGTTGTGTACGAGGCAGCAGCTGAGACCGTGGAATATATGGCGGAGCTTTCTTATATTGCAGATTGTAGCTATATTATCCCTAAGACCAGGATTAAGCTATACATAGATGACGAAAAGCTGGTTGAAAAATATATAGATGGTGGCGTTTCGGGCATAAGCTTTTTGGGCAGTAACTACCTTGATGAGGATGGCTATGTATGCCTTAATGTAAGCTATGAATTTAATTTTAAGCTTCCGGTGCTAGGAGATTTTGGCGGAGAACGTAGCTATGTGGTTCGGCAAAAGGCTTATAAAGGTGATGAAGCTGAGACTTCTAATGAGAGTACTTCTGCGGATGATATATATGTTTTTGTAACAGATAATAGGGAGGCTTATCATATGTCTAGAGACTGTAGCCACCTAAATTTATCCATAACACCGTGTACCAAAGCTCAGGCAAAAAAGCAAGGCTATAGTGCCTGCGAATTTTGCGGGGGCGAGAGTAAAGGTTCTGTTTTGGTTACAAAGTTTGGTGATAAATATCATGGGAGAGTGGATTGCTTAGGATTGAAGAGAACAGTTTACAGGGTGAAAAAATCTCAGGTTGAAGATTTAGGAGGATGTGAAAGATGCGTTCATTAAGTAAGAAAAATGGTGGGTACATAACTATTGAAATGTGTCTTGTTATACCTATAGTAATCGGGATTGTAATGCTGCTTGTCATGCTTATCTTACAAGGCTTAGACGAGGGTAGAGGTATGGGACTTAATCAAACTAAAGCATATACCATAGATTACGACAGTGATAGCGGAAAGTGGGATATGTGCACAGATAGACTTAGGAGGTGGCAGCTATATGGAGATGTGCTATGTGAGTAAGGGTATAAATAATTACATTCAGGTGAGTACTGCAAATGGATTGATTGAGAAAAATTCTCCTGTAGCTTACCGGTTAAAAATGTTGGAGAATAATGATATAGAAGGTCTGATAAGGCCTATTGCCATTGAACTGGATGGTGAGCTTACTTTAAAATATAATACCAACTCTTATTATGTATTAGACAGATTGTTCCTTAAGTTTAAGCCGGATGGAAGCTTTTTGGGGATTATTATGGGTCAGCTAGAGAGGGTTTTGAACAGGCTTAGGGAATTTTTGTTGGAGCCTGATGATTTGGTAATAAAACCTGAGTACATGTTTTATAATTGGGGTGAGAAGGCGCTAAAGCTAATCTACATACCGGGATATGGAAAAAATATAAAAGAGCAGCTGAAGAGCTTTTTGGAGTATGTTATGCGAATCTTTGATCATAGAGACGAGTCAGGCGTGAGATATATGTACGGTATGTATGATTTGATTTGCGAGGATACATTTTCTATATGGGATTTTGGTTACAGATTGGAAGGTTCAGAGGGCGATACAGATTACGGACAGAGTGCAGATTATGGTGGAAGAGCATCGGATGGCAACAAGACTTCGGTTCAGGAAAAGGAAATCACTAAGCTTGTGCCACTTACTAGCGGAGCGCTTAAGGAAATTGTGATTTCAAAATATGATGAGATGATACTTGTGGGTAGAGGAAAAAGAGAGACGGATTATCGTATACCAACTACTCAGATTAGCAGAGTTCATGCATGTATCTATATACGAAGCAATGGCCTATATGTTGAGGACAGAGAATCTACTAACGGGACATTTATTAATTCTGTAAGATTAGAGCCTCTAAAGCAGGAACGCATAGTGGTAGGTGATTTGATTAATTTTGCCAATGAAGAATTTTTCGCAGTGTAAGGAAATGCACCGCATAGACAAAAATATTTAGACTTTACAAAAAGGTACTAAATCCGCTATAATATTGGTATCAATATGAGAGGCGGTGGAAGGATGGAAGGAATGACAGATAAGGAACTAGTTACTATAACAATTGATAATTATATGGCTCTACAAAGAATAAAGAAGGCAAACTCCGGCGTGGAGAATAATGAGCTTGAGTATCAGATTAAAGGAATTGAGGCCAAATTATCCGCGTTAGGAGTAAATGTTAAGGATTTAACATTGGAATAAAAGACAGGAACAAATTGTTATCAAAAAGTGTATTTATAAAGGATATATGTAAAATAATTTCATAAAAAAGAATATTCATAAAAAAGAACATATATAAAAGAACATATATAAAAGAAGCCCTTGTGATAGATATTCTAATATCTAGCATAGGGGCTTCTTTATCTAGATTGTATTACTCCTGATATTATCTCTACTCCTACAAGCAAGCCTTCAAAATAGCAAGAATATCCTCTTTGTTAAGTGCCACATATGCACCTGACATATTGTTATACTTAATTGTGTCCTCCGCCATAAGCTCAAGCTTAGAGTCATCAATTCCTACTTCTCCTAAGGTCATAGGAATGCCACAATCCTTGAAGAACTGCTCTGTGGCATCTATTGCCATATTGGCACATGCATACTTGTCTTCTTCTGTAATATCCCACACATTTCGACCGTACTCACAGAACTTGTCTACTGTCTCATCACTTAAGATATAACGCATCCATCTAGGTGTTATAATTGCAAGACCCTCGCCGTGAGTAATGTCATAGTAAGCGCTAAGCTCGTGCTCTATAGGATGACAGGTCCAACCGCCACCCTTGCCACAGGTAAGCAGGCTGTTTAATGCCTGAGTGCTTGCCCACATAAGGTTAGCGCGTGCCTCATAATTATCAGGCTCCTTTAATGCCATAGGACAATATTTGATGCAGGCCTTAAGAAGACTCTCTGCAAATCTTTCTGAGATATATGCTCCCGAATCCTTTTGAAAATACTGTTCAAATATGTGAGACATTATATCTGCAGTTCCTGCAGCTGTCTGCTTTGCAGGAAGAGTGTACATATATTCTGGATCGCAGATAGATGCCTGTGGTTTAAAATGGTGTGAGCTTGTACCAAGCTTTTCATTGGTTGCCATATTGGAGATTACAGCATTTTTGTTCATCTCAGAGCCTGTTGCTGCTAAGGTAAGGATGGTCACAATTGGTAACACCTTTTTGATGTTGTTACTATCGGTTACTAAATCCCATGGGTCTCCATCGTAATATGCCCCAGCAGCGATAACCTTTGCAGAGTCAATTGTGCTTCCGCCGCCCACTGCAAGCACCACATCGATGCTGTGCTCCTTGCAAAGTGTAGCACCTTCTCTTACCTTTTCAATCTTTGGGTTAGGCTCTATGCCTGATAGCTCAATGATATTGTAATCTGAAAGCAATTCCTTTACTTTGTCGTATAAGCCGTTTTTCTTAATGCTTCCCCCGCCGTATACCATCAAAATATTTTTGCCATATGGGCAGACAAGCTCTGGAAGACACTCCACCTGTCCTTTTCCGAATCGAATATCTGTGTATGCGTGAAATCTAAAATTGTTCATAGGACCTCCTTGATGTTATTAGATTATAAATGTAACAAAAGCATAATATTATTATACCAAAAGTGAATATTATAGGCTAGTACAATATCCATTACTGTAAGATATTTTGTAGCTTATGATTTTTGTGTAGCCGGTTTATTATGCTTGCTTGTTTTACTTATATGGGGTGTATATTATTCTGTTTTATTGACCTGACCTATAGTGGATGGTTAGTCTATTTTGTTGTGATGTAGGATTGTATTTGAGATGATTTTTTGGTATAGTATTGGATAGGTGTAAGGTTATAAATTTTACTGGATAGAGGTGAATAAATTGAAGGTTAATGTATACTACGGAGGAAGAGGCTTACTAGAGGACCCAACGCTTTTTGTAATAGACAGGATAATACAGGTTCTAGAGGAGCTTCGAGTTACAGTTACAAGATATAATATGTACGAGGATAAGACAGGTATTGCCACACTTCCTAATACCTTAAAGGATTGTGATGGCGTTATTCTTGCCTCTAGTGTGGAGTGGTTTGGAATTGGTGGCTTTATGCAGCAGTTCCTTGATATGTGCTGGCTGTATGGTGACAAGGAAAAGATTAAGGAAATCTATATGATGCCGGTTGTTGTGGCTACTGCATATGGTGAGCAGGATGCAGAGATATCTTTAAGAAAGGCTTGGGATGTGCTTGGCGGTATATCTGTGCCGGGACTTGCTACCTATGTTGAGACACATGAGATTTTAGAGAGAAACTCAGCATATCTGGCATACATTGAAAAGCTTGCAGAAGATTTTTATAGATGGATTAATAAGAAGCAGGTTAAGCTGCCTACAAGCAGCACTGCTGTTAAGAATAATATAATCAAAACTAAAGGTATCAATCTTACTCCACAGGAGAGTGAGCAGCTGTCTAAGATTGTTTCTGATGACGGATATGTTAAGAAGCAAAAGGAGGACATCGAGGAGCTTGCTGCTATGTTCAAGCAGATGCTTGGAGATGATGAGCCTAAGGAAGAGACAGTTTATGAGGATGATATAGTAGAAGCTTTCTTCAAAAACTATTATCCTGAGAAGGATTTTAAGGCTACATATGTTATGATGATTCCTGACATTGGCAAGACTCTTATAGTAAAGCCAGGCAAGGAGCTCTACTGCCAATATGGTGAGGATTGTGAGGCTGACGTTAAACTTAGAGCAGATAGTCAGCTTATGAGAGAGATTATCTCAGGCAAGACAACCTTCCAGAAGGGCTTTATGTCAGGTGAGATAACAGCAAAGGGTAACTTTAAAACCCTTAGAATGTTAGATCAGATATTTAGATTTAGATATGGTAAATAATATTTTAGATATATTTGTTGCATAGAGAGTGAGGTAATTATATGTCATACGTGGCATTGTACCGTAAATGGCGTCCTGATGAATTTCAGGAGGTTAAGGGTCAGGAGCATATTGTAACCACCCTGAAGAATCAGATAAAACATAATAGAGTTGGTCACGCTTATCTGTTTTGTGGAACAAGAGGAACAGGTAAAACTACTATAGCAAGACTTATTGCAAAGGCAGTAAACTGTGAGAATCCGGTAGATGGAAGTCCTTGTAATCAGTGTGAAAGCTGTAAGGCTATAGCGGCAGGTGCTTCCATGAATGTTATAGAAATAGATGCTGCATCGAATAATGGTGTAGATAGTGTGCGACAGATTAATGACGCGGTTAGATATTCGCCTTCATCAGGTAAGTATTTGGTATATATTATTGACGAGGTACATATGCTTACAAATTCTGCATATAATGCCTTGCTTAAAACCTTGGAGGAACCACCGGAATATGTCAAATTCATTCTGGCAACCACAGATGTTCAAACTATACCGGTTACAGTTCTATCCAGATGTCAGCGATATGATTTCAAGAGAATTTCCCTTGAGATTATTGCGGACAGAATAGAGGAGCTTCTCAAGAGAGAAGAAATTCCTGCAACCAGAGATGCTATTAATTATGTGGCTAAGGCTGCAGACGGCTCTATGAGAGATGCTCTTAGTATATTAGACCAATGTATAGCATTTAATCTTGGAGAAGAGATTACCTATGACAAGGTTTTAGAGATAGTTGGTTCCGTGGATGTGGACATATATTTAAACCTGTTTAATTATGTTAAGAATAAGGACACGGAGAAGGCATTAGGAGTAGTCAATGAGGCTATATGGGCAGGTAAGGATTTAAGCTTATTTGTCAATGAATTTACCATATTCATGAGAGATTTGCTTATGCTCAAGTATAATTCTGCCGCCACAGTGGATGTGACATCAGAAACCCTGCCAAAGCTTATAGAAGCAGGGGCAGATATAGATGCAGAGAAGCTAATTAGCTTTATTAATATTATGCAGGAAACTGCAGGTAAGATAAAATACGCAACTACTAAGAGGATAGTTTTAGAGGTGGCCATAATCAAGCTTTGTACTCCTCAGATGAGACAGGATGATAATGCTTTAAAAGAGAGAATTATGGAGCTTGAGGCTAAGCTTGAAGCAGGTGCTTTACAGGGAGGAGCAGCTAATACTCAGGTGGTTTATGTAGCTGCTGACCAGCTTCCTGAGGGAGCGGTTGTTCAGGGCATGGCACCGGGAGATGTCTCTGTTGGCAATGCTTATGCCGTCGGAAATGCTGTAGCATTAAGCCAAGGCACAGGCGCTTCAAATGTATCTGATGAGGATAGAGAGCTTCAGCAGGATATTCTGACTAATATAAAGGAACGCTATAAAGAAGCTGAGCTTCTTGAGATAAAACAAATTTGTAAGGCGTGGCAGCTGGTTAAGGATGAGGTTATAAAGCCTGTAAGAGGGTTCCTTTCCAGCGCTAAGGTAGTTCCAGCTAACACAGCTGCATCTACTATCGATTTATTCGTAGAGGATATTCCTGAGAATAAATTGGCGGTGGGTTACTTCTCTGATAGGGAGAACCTAGATGATTTGGAGGACAAGATAGCTAAGGTAACTGAGCGCAGAGTTCATCTGAATTTTAGAAAAACCGGACGTGGTGAGACACAGTCAAGTCAAATTAGAAAATGGGATTTATCAAAAATTAATTTTGATAACATAGAGTATAAAAAGTAATTTGATTTAATACAACAAAAACAAAATTATATAGCATATAATTTTGAGATAAATGAATTTTGAAATAATATTTTCGAAAAACAAATTATTTGAATAGGAGGATTTAACAAAATGGCAAGAAGAGGTGGATATCCAGGAGGTATGATGCCTGGTAATATGAATAACCTTATGAAGCAGGCACAGAAGATGCAGAAGCAGATGGAGGAGACTACAATGCTCCTTGAGATGAAGGAATATGAGGCTTCAGCAGGTGGCGGTGTAGTAAAGGTTAAGATTAATGGTAAGAAGGAAATTACTGAGATTCATCTTGACGAAGAGGTAGTAGACAAGGATGATATCGAGATGCTTGAGGATCTTATCATTTCAGCTGTTAATGAGGCTATTAGAATGCAGGATGAGGATCAGCAGAAGGAGATGGGCAAGATTACCGGCGGATTAGGCGGAGGTTTTCCTTTCTAATGGATATTTACGGAGGTCAGGTTGGCAAGCTTATAGAGGAGCTGTCAGGGCTGCCTGGCATAGGTGGCAAGACTGCCCAAAGGTTAGCATTTCATATTATTAATATGCCGGAGGATAGAGCCCAAAGCCTGTCTAAGGCAATTATAGATGCTAAGACCAACATAAAATATTGCAAAACCTGTTATACTATTACAGACAGGGAGGAGTGTCCTATATGCTCGTCCCAAAAGAGAAACCACAAGTTAATTATGGTAGTGGAAAGCCCTAGAGATTTGGCGGCTTACGAGAGATGCGGTCAGTACGATGGTGTGTATCATGTACTCCATGGAGTTATGAATCCGGCTCTTGGCATGGGCCCTAATGATATAAAGCTTCAGGAGCTTATCCTTAGACTTGAGGCGGAGGATGTGGAGGAGATAATTATCGCTACAAACTCAAGCGTTGAGGGAGAGGCCACTGCTATGTATATTTCCAAGCTGGTAAAGCCTTCGGGAATTAAGACATCACGTATTGCAAGTGGTGTGCCTGTAGGTGGAGATTTGGAGTGTATTGATGAGGTTACATTGCTTAGAGCTTTAGAGGGCAGAATTAATCTCTAAAAAATGTGGTAAAATAAAAAGGAGGTAGGTACTATGAAGAGAATTGGTATGCTTACAAGCGGTGGCGATTGTCAGGCGCTTAATGCAACAATGAGAGGTGTTGTTAAGGGGTTATACAACATATTTGATGAGGTTGAGGTTTATGGTTTCTTAGAGGGCTACAAGGGTCTTATCTATGGAAACTACAAGAAGCTTTCGGCTGATGATTTTTCTGGAATACTTACTAAGGGTGGAACAATTCTTGGAAGCTCAAGAACACCATTTAAGCAGATTGATGAGCCAACACCAGAGGGCTACAACAAGGTTGAGAAGATGAAGGAAACCTATAAGAAGCTTAAGCTTGATTGTCTTGTAGTATTAGGTGGAAATGGTTCTCAGAAGACTGCAAACCGTCTTAGCGAGGAGGGCTTAAACGTTATCGGCTGTCCTAAGACTATAGACAATGACATCTGGGGTACAGATATGACCTTCGGCTTCCAGAGTGCAGTGGATATAGCTACAAATGCTATCGATTGCATCCACACAACTGCAGCATCTCACAACAGAGTTTTCATAGTTGAGGTAATGGGTCACAAGGTTGGTTGGATAACTCTTCATGCAGGTATTGCATCAGGAGCAGACATTATCCTTATACCTGAGATACCATATGATATAAAGAAGGTTGCTAAAGCTTTAGAGAAGAGAACTAAAGCAGGCAAGGGATTTTCTATTCTTGCAGTGGCAGAGGGCGCTATTTCCAAGGAGGTTGCAGAGCTTCCTAAGAAGGAGAGAAAGGCAGCTATTGCAGCGGCAGCTGAGAAGTATCCTTCAGTTGCATACGAGGTTGCTGACAAGATTAAGGAATTCTGTGGTATGGATATAAGAGTTACAGTTCCTGGACATACTCAGAGAGGTGGAAGTCCTGTTCCTTACGATAGAGTTATCTCAAGTCGTTTCGGTGCTAAGGCAGCAGAGCTTATAAAGGAGAAGGATTTTGGTAAGCTTGTTGTTATGAAGAACAATGAGGTTGATGCAATTCCACTTAGTGAGACTGCTGGAAAGCTTAAGTATGTATCACCTGATGATAAGATAATTGCAGAGGCTAAAACTCTTGGAATTTCATTTGGAGATTAACAACTTTTAATTAACTCACATATATTATAATAAGCAGATTATTTTGGGCGATTATTAAAAGCTTTGTGGCTGGATTTTCATAGAGACTACGGGATTTCTATGAAGGTCTAAGCCACAATCTGCTTGAAAATATATTAATTTAAAATATAATTATGTGAGGTAGCTATGAGAGAAGATATATTAAGACAGAGAATGATGCTTCCTGAGCTTCAGCTAGTGGATGAGGCAGAGCTTGATGAGGACAGAGAGTATCTTATGCAGATGTATCCGGCCAAGGCCAGACTAATAATGGTCATGGTGGAGGATGAATGCGATAAGCTAGAGTATGAGGGAAGTCCTATGTTTGCGACCTACCCGGACAAAGAAACCATATTAGGTATATCCCGTGGGATATTTCGTAAGGTGACTTATGATCAAAATGATGCTACATTAAAACAGTTAATTGACGTACTCGTATGTAATGAGATGTATGTTAGAAGAAATAGATATAAAAGAAGGAGAAAATTCTTTTAGCTTATGAAGAAGAATATTATACTAAGAGTCATGGTCTTTATATTTATGGCGACTGTGACTGCTTTTTTTGTAAATAAATTAAACAACGCAGGATTAGATAAGGTGGCAAAGGAGATGGATGAACCAACCCTTCCTATTGTCTACTGTCAATTAGAGGGAGATGTTGTGAACCGAATGTTTGGGTACACACATACCATGTCCACCAGCCTTATGAGAGAGGGAATAGTACCCCTTAATAATCAGCATGGAGTGGAGCTTCTTATAGATGATGATCATGGCTTTGGTAAGAAATACTCCTATCAGCTTAGAAGTATAGCGGGAGATTCCTTGGTTGAGGAGGGAGAGCTTGAGCTTGGTTCCCTAATAAGTGGTTACAGACACTGTAATGTAGCACTACGAATGGATTTGAGAGAGAATCAGGAATATGTGCTAGTGTTTATAATTGAGGGCAAGGATGGCAGAACTGCCAGATACTATACAAGAGTAGTAGATTTGGAGCAAAATAACGCTCACAAGATAGTGGAGTATGCTCATGAATTCCACACTACAGCTATTAAGAAAACCTCAAGTGCAGTTGCTAATAACGTGGTTTATGATGCCTTAAAATATACCGGCTTCGACTATTATGATGACTTATCACATGTAGATATTGCAGCTTCCTATAAGCTTATGACCTTTGGTGACCTTAAACCCAATGTTATAACAGAGGTTGCTACAACCATTACAGAGATTGATAAGGATTATACGGTGGTACATCTTCAGTATGTTATGGAGGCGGAATCCGGTGGTGCCACACATTATTACAACGTGGATGAATATTATACAGGTGTCTATGATAAGAGTAATGGTAGTGTAGAACTATTAGACTATCACAGATATCAGGAGTCAATGTTTGATACAGAATACATTTACAAGGACAGTAACAGTATCGCCTTTGGTGTGACTAGCGATGATAATGTGGAGTATGTGACTGCTGAGGAGAATGAAAAGCTTGCATTTGTAAGAGAGGGCGAGCTTTGGTATTACGATTATGCTACAACTAGTGTGACTAATGTATTCAGCTTTAACCAGGGTGACTATACTGATATTCGTAGTATGAATCAGGCTATGGATATAAATATTGTTAGCATGGATGATGAGGGCGAGATGTATTTTGTGGTTTATGGTTATAATTGCCGAGGAGACCACGAGGGCAAAAATGGTATTTCTCTGTATCATTTTAGTCCTACTGATTATAAGATTGAGGAGCTTTTCTTCGTCACTGTTGATGAGCCTTTTGACATTATGGAGCAGGAGGTTGGAAAATTCTCATACTATGACAAGAAGGGACATTTTTACTATCTATTAGATGGTGCAATTTATGATGTTAATCTTATGACTATGGAGCAGTCTGCCATTGCATCAGGTCTTTCTTCTGATAAGTATGCGGTGTCGAAAAACAGACGAGTGGTTGCTTATCCGAATAGCGATTTAAAGGAAGAAACAACTCAGATTATTATACATGATTTTGCTACGGGGGAAGTGACCTATGAAAAGGGTGATGAGAACGACAGATTTGCGGCTCTTGGCTTTGTAGGTGACGACCTTATTATGGGTGTTGCAAATTATGAGGATGTATATATTCCATCAGATGGTGAGGCTATACTTCCTTTCTACAAGGTTAGTATTATCGATCCTATAGGAAATGTGCTTAAGGAATATGAGAAAACTAGCATATATATAATGGATGCTATAGTTCAGGCGGATAAGATTTACCTTGAGCGTGGAATTAAGAGAAATAATTTCTTCGAGGATGCAGAGCCTGATTTCATATCCTACAAGCCTGAGGAGGATGAGAATGCTATGATAGAAAAGACTGTCTATGATATGGCAGCCTATGATGAAGAGCATCTTATATTCCCTTCCTACATTTACATCAGTGAAAGCAACAGATATATTATGACTAAGGCAAAGGTCAATGACAGGTATAAGGCGTTAGAGGTTAAGACTAGTACAAATCCTGAGTCCTTCTATGTATTTAATGATGTAGGCTATGTGGGCGAGTATGCCAGTGCAGGAACAGCCATAATTGCGGTAAATGAAATGGCAGCGGGCCAGGTTGTTGATAGTAAGGGTAATACTATATACAGAAGTATAGAAGCTAATTCCTACAATACAGTAGCGGACCAACTCTATGAGGTTCCTTGTGATAGTAAGGAAGATTCATTGCTGACTTGTGCGTATATCTGTATGGATTACGAGGGTAACAGAGTTGAGCTTGCGGATGTTCTTGCATGTGATGGTTGGGAGAGTGCATTTGAGACACATACTCTAGGAGTTGGTATTAACATATCAGGTATAGACCTTTCTACTGCTTTGTATTTCTTGGATAGAGATATACCGTTTGCTGCATGTATAGATGACGGTCGCTATGTACTTGTTATAAGCTACAATGAAGCTGCTATAAGATATTATGACCCAGTGCTTGATGAGGAGGTTCGAGTTTACAGAGATGAATTCGAGGAATCCTTGAGTAAGCAGGGAAATACTATGTATACCTATACAGCACAGTAGAGTGGTACTTGCGGATTAAGCTGTGGATACAAAAAAACGTAAGAACTGGTTTGTCTATTTTATGAGACATAATGTATATTGTTAAAACCAAAGAATAAGATAATAAGGAGATAAAACGATGTCCGTAGAAGGAATGAATTATGATAACATGTTTATCAGAATGCTGAATAGATTGGGAGATGCAATGATACTTTCTTTAATGTTTGTTATAGGAAGCATACCAATTATAACAATAGGAACCTCCATGACAGCTACCTACTATGCAGCCATGAAGGGTGTTCAGGGTGATGATGGATATGTGTTTAAAAACTACATCAAGAGCTATAAGCAAAATTTCAAGCAATCAGTAGTTATATGGCTAATTATGGCGGTTGTTCTTTTTGTATTTGGAGTTGATCTATGGTTTTGGCTTAAGCAGTGGCAGGATGGAAGAGTGGGAATAGCTAAGCCTATGATAGCAGTAAGCGTGGTACTACTTGCAGTTGCAGTATTCATCACTATGTATGTGTTTCCTCTGCAGGCTAAGTTTGACAACAAAACATCGGTGCAGATAAGAAATGCATTTTTGCTTTCTATCAAGAATTTTCCCACAACATTACTGTTGGTTTTGGTTACGGCTATAATAGCGTGGTGCTTTTATTACCAGGTGGTTTTGGCAGTGGTAGGGTTTGTGTTGATAGGCTTTGGATTTTGCGCATACCTGTATGCTTACTTTATGCTTAACTGTTTGAAGCCATATCTTGAGCCTGCGCCTCAGGTTGATCCGGATCAGTGGAGTGTGGATTTGGATGAGGAATCTGAATCAGAGGACGAGGATGAAGCTGAAGGTGATGAAGATGAGGAAGCGGAATCTAAAGAGGATGCTACTGAGGATGCTGACGAGGGAACGGAATCTAAAGAGGATGCTACTGAGAGTGATGAAGATGAGGAAACGGAATCTGAAACTGTAGAAAAAACAGAATAGTTTTCAATGTGTAAAAATGGAGTGGTTTTAAAGCTACTCCATTTTTGCTACATCCTTATATCCACAGCAAGTATTCTATTGACAAATCTATAATTTTTTAATAGATTAAATGATAGTTTATTTTACGCGAATATGCTATGCATTAGGCGGTTACACTTAACGGAGGTTTAATATGAAGAAAGCGTTTGTGACTAAGGAAATGGTGGAGAATATTGTTAAGGAATTTCCAACCCCATTTCATATATATGATGAGAAGGCAATAAGGGAAAATGCGAGAAGACTTAAGGAAGCATTTTCTTGGAATAAGGGATATAAGGAGTACTTTGCAGTTAAGGCTACTCCAAATCCAACTATTCTTAGAATTTTAAATGAAGAGGGTTGTGGCACTGACTGTTCTTCCTATGCAGAGCTTCTTATGTCAGAGAAGGTTGGTATTGTGGGTTCGGAAATCATGTTCTCATCAAATGACACTCCTGCGGAGGAATTTGTGTACGCAAGAGAGCTTGGCGCTACAATAAATCTTGATGATTATACTCATGTACAGTTTTTAAAGGATACCTGCGGTGTTCCTGAGACTATTTCATGTAGATATAATCCAGGTGGAACATTTTCCATATCAACTACAATTATGGACAACCCTGGAGATGCTAAGTATGGTATGACCAAGGAGCAGCTTTTCAAGGCTTATGTCGAGTTAAAGGAGGCAGGGGCTAAGAGATTTGGACTTCATTCATTCTTGGCTAGTAACACTGTAACTAACGAGTATTATCCAACGCTTGCAAAGATTTTGTTTGAGCTTGCTGTAGAGCTTAAAAATGAAACTGGCATAGAGCTTAGCTTTATCAATCTTTCCGGTGGTATTGGAATTCCTTACACTCCGGACAAGGAGCCAAATGACATCATGGTTATCGGTCAGGGAGTTAAGAAGGCATTTGAAGAGGTTCTTGTTCCTGCTGGACTTGGAGATATAAGTATATTTACTGAGCTTGGAAGATTTATGCTTGCACCTTACGGACATCTTGTGACTAAGGCAATTCATGAGAAGCATACTCACAAGGAGTACATTGGCGTGGATGCTTGTGCAGTTAATCTTATGAGACCTGCTATGTACGGTGCTTATCACCATATCACAGTATTAGGTAAGGAAAATGAGCCTTGTGATTATACCTATGATGTAACAGGTTCTCTCTGTGAGAATAACGATAAATTTGCAATTGATAGAAAGCTTCCTAAGATTGATAAGGGGGACTACCTTGTAATCCATGATACAGGAGCTCACGGATTTGCGATGGGATATAACTACAATGGAAAGCTTAAGTCATCAGAGCTTCTTCTCAAAGAAGATGGTTCTGTTAAGATGATTAGAAGAGCAGAAACTGTAGAGGATTACTTTGCAACCTTAGAAGGCTTCTGGGAAGTGTAATTTAGAAAATGTAATTTAAATCATAAATAAAAAAGGTTATTATGTTATAATTTTTAGCAACAAAAAACAATGCGCTATTTGATGAAAGTAGCGCATTGTTTTTTGTTTGATTCGATATCTAATTTGGCTAGCATGCTATCTAGCATTTAGCTAGCCGGTGGCCTAGTATTTCTCTGGCTCCTCGTAGTCAACACCCATAGTATCAACAGTAACAGATGCAATCTTCTGCTCCTGTAAAGGCTTGTCTCCCCATCCTGTAGGAGTAGTCGCAATTTTGTCTACTATGTCCATACCCTCAGTAATCTTACCGAATGCGGCATAAGAGCCGTCAAGGTGTGGAGAAGTCTTGTGCATAATGAAGAACTGTGAGCCTGCTGAGTTAGGCATCATAGAACGTGCCATTGAAAGTACACCTGGCTCGTGCTTTAAGTTGTTCTCAAAACCATTGTCTGAAAACTCACCCTTAATTGAATAACCAGGGCCGCCTGTTCCAACTCCGTCAGGACATCCGCCCTGAATCATAAAGCCCTCGATAACACGGTGGAAGATAAGTCCATCGTAAAATCCCTTCTTAACAAGTGAGATAAAGTTCTTAACAGTATTTGGGGCAATTTCAGGATAAAGCTCAAGCTTCATAACATCCCCATTTTCCATTGTCATAGTAACTATTGGATTAGCCATTGTAATTAGTCCTTTCTTATTGGTTTCTTGCTTATTATATTTTCTTGATATTTTCAAGAAAAGGTGTTACTATATAATAGCATTATTGTAAAATTACTTCAAGTATGTAATTTTTTAAAATATTATGTAAACCAGAATAAAAAAGAGGGCTAGAATTTTGAACGGAATTATTAGATTTATCAAGGGAATTATATTAATTGTAGCGGTTGTAGCATTAGGCGGAATAGTGAAGGATTATATCAAGGGCTATTATGATGACTACAAGTATGAGCTAGAAGGAACGGATACCAAAGAAGGACTGGATGTGGTGGTAACCATACCAGAGGGTGCGTCGGCTAAGGAGATAGCAGCTATTCTTGAACAGAAGGGCCTTATTAAGTATCCAAAGGCATTTGTTAAGAGATTACAGAATTCGGAATATAGAGGAAACTTGAAGAGTGGAACCTATACACTTAATACAGGTATGAATACTCTTGAGATGATGGCGGTTATGAGTCCGGAGTATGAAGAGATTCTTGCCATAGATCAGTTGGTTGTTCCTGAGGGATTTACTATTGAGATGATTGCTGCAAGATGTGAGGAGCAGGGTATTTGTTCATCGGAGGAATTTCTTAGAGAGGTTAGCTCAGTTACAAGCGCGAATTTTGAATATTTAAATGATGTGCCAGCGGGTATTCCTGTTAAGTATAAGCTTCAGGGTTATATCTTCCCGGCTACCTACGATATTTATGAGGATACCACAGCAAAATCTCTTGTTAGATGGATGCTTGATACATTTGATAATTACTACACAGAGGATATGAAGGCGAGAGCAGAGGAGCTAGGATATTCATCCTTTGATGTTGTAACTAGAGCGTCTATAGTTGAGAGAGAGGCAAAGGTTGCGTCAGAACGTGCGGTAATCGCAGGAGTTATTAATAACAGACTTAATTCGGGCATGAATTTGGAGATGTGTCCTACAGTACTTTATCCGTTGACAGACGGAATGTATGATCAAAGTCAGGTACTGTATGAGGATTTATCTATAGAGTCAGAGTACAACACTTACCTTAATTCAGGTTTGCCGGTTGGACCTATATGTAATCCGGGAGTTGATTGTATTAATGCAGTACTTTATCCAGAGGATCATGGATATTATTTCTACCATGTAGATGATGAGGACGCAGGTACACATATATTTACAGAAACCTATGAAGAGCATATAGATACACAGATTATAGGTGGTCCAAACGGAGTTCCTGTAGAGGGCGAAGAGGACGAAGATAGCGAAGACGGTGAAGACGAGTAAGCAGATTAATATATACAAGTAGGAGGAAGGTTATGAGAGTATTTAACTTCAAGGCAAGAAATATTGGTGAAGAAAAATATCTCACTTACACTATGGGAGAAGAGTGTGAGTTGGATGAAGACGTGCTTGATTATTGCGAGGATAATAATCTCAAGGAATTGGTGGATATAATCTATGAGGAAGATGATGACTATGATTATCTGACTTATGATATTACAGGAAAGGTATCTCTTGAAGAATATATTGCAAATGAGATGAAGGCTAAGCAGGTACTTCTTATTGTGAGAAATCTTGCGAATAACCTTATATCATTTAAGGAACAGGCTATTCAGCTTTCGTATATTCTTTTGAACAGAAGCTATATATTTGTAGGGGATGATATGGAGCTACAGTATATCTGTCTTCCTGTTGAGAGTAAGGCAGCTGTTGCAGCTGAGTTCAAGAGCTTTGTAAGACAGCTCTTAGCTAATATGAAATACGACGTGGAGGAGGAGTTATCCTATGTAGGAAAGCTTCTCACATACATAAATAGTGATAGCTTTAACCTAAGAGGAATGGTTGGTTTAGCTCAGGCGCTTATGGAAGAGGCAGGAATCGGATTCGAGGATACATCTTCAATCGATGCAGATGGTGTTGAGGTTGTGAATGATGAGCCAGTACTCAATGAGGGAAGCCAGTCAACAGCTGATTTCATGAGTGGTATGGATGATGCCGGTGATCTTCCGGAGATAGGTGATGATGAGGAAGATGAGGCAGAGGAAGAAGCTGAATCAGCTGATGATGAGGAGTTAGATAGCATATTGCCAGCCGGCATGAATGCAGTGAAAGAGGAAGAGATAGAGATTCCTACAATTGGTGATGTAGAAGTTTCAGATAGTGAGACTTCAGATGATGAGGCTTCAGATAGTGAATCTGTAGAGACTGTAGAGGCTACTGCTGAAGTGACACCTGCAGAAACAGAAAAAGCTGAGAATGAAGAAAAGCCAGCAGAAAACACAGAGGAGCCAAAGGTAACTCCTGTAGCACAGCCGGCACCACAGGAGACAGCTCCAGCACAGAAGAGCAAGGAAACCGATGTTGATATAATTAAGAGCAGAATCAAGGAGCTTGTGAATACGGTTCCAACACTTAGACAGCAGGAAGAGCCAATTGGGGAGATAAAGACTCTTGCTGACCTTGATAACGCACTTGGTTCAAATAGACCACCGGTTATTAAGAAGAATGTAGTAAAGGTTAACAGAGCAGCTCTTATCCAAAGTGCAGCAGAACATGAAGGTGAGACAGAGAAGCTTGAGGGACCAGGTCCTGTTGAAGCAGAGCTTACTCCAGCAACACCTGCACCAGTAGCTGAACCGGTAGTTGAAGAAGAGAAGCCAAAGAGCAATTCTATCTTAAGTAAGACTGTGGCAGCAGTGGTAGAGGCACCTAGAGCATCAATATTTAATGCACCTAAGGCTATGCCATATCTCATCAGAGTTAATACTGAAGAGAGAATTATGCTTGGTAAGGTAATGTTCAAAATTGGTAAAGCTTCACGTGGTGTGGATTACACTGTTGATGGTAATGGAGCTATCAGCCGTCAGCATGCTGTGATTATACAGAGAGATGGAGTTTGTTATATTAAGGATAACAAATCTACTAATCACACATATGTTAATGACAAGATGGTTGAGGATGGTGTAGAAGAGATTCTTACACATGATTCAAGAATTCGACTTGGAGATGAAGAGTTCTTATTCAAAATCAGATAAAATATGAAACATTTGGGAGGTTTATATGAAGAAGGTTGATTTTACAGTTACAAAACAGAATAACGTGGATGTAGTTCGATATGAATTGAATGCAGCAGATGTATATGATGATAGAGTAGAGGATAAGGTATCTCAGGTTGCAGGGATTGTGCCATTTCAGTTTTCCGATGAAGATGGAAAGAGAAGCATAACATCATATGTTAAGGATGGTAGTTCCTTAGAGAGTATGACCAAGAAAACTTTAGATAAGAAAGCTGTTCTTGCGATTATTAGTGGTGTGGCAGCAGCCTTCGAGGTAGGCGCACAGGGTGTACCGGTAAGCTACATTGTAAAGAATATGAATTACATATATGTGGATGAGTCAAACTATGGCGTGAAGTGCTTACTTCTTCCTGTGAAGCAGGATGTTATGCCTATGTCTGAGCTCCCTAAGTTATTCAGAGAGATATTATCAAAGATTAGATATAATGAGCAGGATAAGGATAACTATGTTGCAAAGCTGTTAACATTAATTAATTCAGATGAATTTGCTGTAAGCAAGTTAAAGGAATTAGCAGATAAAGAGTTAGAATTAATTGGATGCTTTGTAAGTAAGGACAATGGACTTACAGATATGAATGCAGGTAATGCTCCAAGAACAGGTAATGCAGTTAAGGTTAACAAGCTTGGAGTTATGAATAATATGATGGGACAGCCACCGATGATGGGCGGTAGACCACCTATGCCGGGAACACCTCAGGCTATGATGGGACAGCCAGGGGCGCCACAGGGAATGCCAGGACAACCACCAATGATGGGTGGACAGCCACCAATGGGACAGGGAATGCCAGGAGGACCAAGACCAGGAGCACCAATGCCTATGGGACAGCCGGGAGCACCACAGGGAATGCCGGGACAGCCACCAATGATGGGTGGACAGCCACCAATGGGACAGGGAATGCCAGGAGGTCCAAGACCAGGAGCACCAATGCCTATGGGACAGCCGGGAGCACCACAGGGAATGCCAGGGCAGCCACCGATG
>JAGALE010000206.1 GCA_017625335.1 Lachnospiraceae bacterium | reverse complement strand
GCTCTTAATATAGCAGATGATTACTTTAAGGCTAAGAATCAGGCTGATAGCATGGTATCAGAGGATTCTAATAAGGAGCAGCAGCTTTATGATCTTCGTCATGAGGTTATCGAAGCTCAGATTAAGCAGGAATCTGCTATGAGAATGATAGAGGAATATAAGGAGCAGATTAATGCGCTCCAGAGAAAGATAGTTCAGCTTGAGGCTGAGAAGAGTAGAAATGATTAATAATTATAAGAAACCTGAAATTTTGGCACCTTGTGGTTCCTATGATATTATGATAGCCGCTATTAATGCAGGCGCTGATGCCTGCTATTTTGGCGGCTATAAATTTGGTGCAAGGGCCTATGCCACTAATTTTGATTTAGAAACTTCCCTTAAAGCAATCGATTATGCACATATTCACGGCACATCGCTGTATCTCACTGTTAATACTTTATTTAAAGACAATGAAATAAAAGCTTTATATGACTATCTGTTACCATACTATAAGGCAGGCTTAGATGCTGTAATAGTGCAGGATTTTGGTGTGTTTAAATATATTAAGGAAATGTTCTCAGATATGCACATTCACTGCAGCACACAGATGAACATTAATTCCAAGCATGCGGCCTTAGGTATGAAAA
Source organism: Lachnospiraceae bacterium (assembly GCA_017625335.1). Lineage (GTDB taxonomy): Bacteria > Bacillota > Clostridia > Lachnospirales > Lachnospiraceae > Coprococcus_C. Next base: position 9,993 of record JAGALE010000206.1, on the reverse strand, counting down.
ACCTTGGCGCAAGCAGAGTTGTCACTGCCAGGGAATTAACTCTTGATGAGATAGCACATATCAAGGATACCGTTGATATAGAGATTGAATCCTTTGTTCATGGTGCAATGTGCTACTCTTATAGTGGAAGATGTCTTATGAGCTCTCTTGCAGGAGGAAGAAGTGGTAATAGGGGAAGGTGTGCCCAGCCTTGCCGCAAATGCTACGACGGAGAGTATATTCTTTCTATGAAGGATATGTGTACTCTTACTGATGTGCCTATGCTTATTGATGCAGGCATAGATTCCCTTAAGATAGAGGGACGTATGAAGAATGAATATTATGTGGCATCTGCAGTTGACGCATATAATCAGATTGCTACTGATGTTGTGGAGGGCTGCTACAACGAGAAAAAGGCTGTAGAGTTAAAGTATAAGCTTGCAAATATATATAACAGAGGTGGCTTCTGTGATGGATATTATTTTATCCAGGGTGGTCCTGATATGATTAGTAAGGACAGACCAAATAATCAGGGTATAGAGCTAGGAAAGGTTATATATGCAAAGAATGGTGAGATAGGCTTAAAGCTGTATGAGGATTTGTATAAGCAGGATGTTATAGAGCTTAAACTTAAGACGGATAGTTTTATAATAGATGGTAAAGCAAAGAATAACCGGGCAAATGACAGCTTATTAAATAATAAATCAAATGATAATTATTTAGAGATTACCTCGGGTATAGAGGGGAAAAGGGGTAGTCAGGTTAGCTTAAAATGTCCTAAAACAAAATATATAGCTGTTGGCTCAACTGCTCTTAGAACCCGTTGTAATTACATTTTAGAAGATGTTAAGGCAAATATTATAGATAAGAATAAAGATATTGACATAGTTGGAGAATTCACCGCTAAAATTGGTCGGCCTATGAGCTTTAAGCTAAGTAGAGATGTTGCCGGTGAGTGTATTGCTTATACAGCATATGCTGATGAGGTGCAGGAGGCTAGAGATAAAGCTACTGATATAGGGGATGTAAGACGTAAGCTTAGCCAGCTTGGTAATACCTGCTATAGCTTTAATAAGCTTTCCTTGGATATAGATGCTAATGCATTTGTACCTGCCGGTGTGGTCAAGAAGCTTAGAAGAGAGGCTATAGAAGGCTTGGAGCAGGCTGTGTGTGATATATTCAAGAGAGTATCAAGAAGCAATTCTTTTGTAGATGAGAATGTAAAGTTATCCATTAAATCATTTACCGATAAAAATGTAAGGCTATTCGGTGATTCATTTACGGATGAGTATGTAAATCAATCTGGTGATTCATTCATAGACAATAATGCAGAGTTGTTTAGTTATGCCTTAGTGGATAAGGCGGCAAATTCAGCTAATGATTATTGCCATATGGAGAACTCATATAAGGTTAATGTTAGTATTTCTAACTATGAACAGCTTCTTGTGGTAACAGATTTTTCATATATAGATGGTATAATACTTGGTCTTGATTTATATGAGAGAGCTTTAAAGGACAAGGTTTTTGATAAGCTTACAGGAGATGGATTAAACATATATCTAGATACACCTTATGTAACTAGTAATAGCTTTGATATAGCAGCTTATTTGCAATGTAAGGGTATAAGTGGTATATATATTAGGAATGTTGATACATTATTTGCTTATGTTGATTATATGAGAGAATCGACTGGTAATACAGGAGTAGAGGTTGGTATTAATACTGATGAAGCTGGTATTAGTAATGACAATAATGTAGCAGTTATTGACCAAGCATATGGTATCTCTAATGATGAGTTTAAGGTTATATGCACTAATGGAGTTTATGCATATAATAATAAGGCAAGAGAATTCATAAGTGCATTGATTCCGAATGTTATATTTGAGCTTCCTAAGGAGCTTAACAAATCAGAGCTTGATGAATTAGCAAAAGCAATAAAGAATTCATGCCGTGATATAACAGCTTCATTTAATTACACAGTTGATAAAGGTAATAGACTTAGCTATAACAATCAGCTTTCTGTATATGAATATCAACAGGTTATGGTATCAAATCAGTGTGTGGTTAAGAATAAATCCGGCTGTAACAGGTCCAATCAGTGTATGAGGCTAAAGGATGATAGGGGTAATACATTTTATGCAATGGCAATATGTGAGGAGTGTATTAACGTTATATATAATGGTGTACCTTCTATGCTTTTAGGACAGCTTGATAAAAGGCTTCTTGATAGCTTTAGAGTCTCATATCTTAAGATCGGTTTTACTATTGAAGATAAGGATAAGGTTGAACAGATTCTTAATCTTGTTAAAGCATTTATAGAAGCAGATTACAATGGTGGCTCTTTGCATTATCATGATAATGCATACACGGCAGGTCACTTTAATAGAGGAGTAGAATAATGCTTAATATTATATGTGAGGTGTCAAAGTATCTGATAGTAATATTCATGTTACTTTACACTGTAAAATGTTTTTCCGTTCTTGGTTCAAAGGACGAGAAGGACAAGAGGAAAAAATTAAATAAGCAGATAGTATATGTTTTCATGATACATTTTCTGTGCTATCTGACTATGTATCTGAGGGAAGGGTCTGTAAAGCTTTTGATATTCTACGGTATACAGATATTCGTTGCCGTGCTTTATATGGTACTTTTTCATTCCATATACAAGGAGTCATCAAGGTTACTGACTAATAATACAGCCTTTTTACTGCTTATAGGTTATACCATGCTTACCAGACTTAATTTTAATATGGCTATAAAACAGTTTGTGTTTGCAACAGTTGCACTTACCATAACTGCATTTATCCCATACATTATGTCTAGATGGAAAAATCTTAGGAACATGGGCGTTTTCTATGGTATTGCAGGTATATTCCTGCTGCTTACAGTTTTTATTCCAGGACTTGGATACGAGAGCTATGGCTCACGTAACTGGATAAAGCTTGGAAGCTTGTCGTTGCAGCCTATGGAGTTCGTTAAGATTTTGTTTGTATTCTTCGTGGCATGTATGTTGGTTAAGGCTAATACATTCATGGATATAATGGCCAATGCTGTTATTTCTGCTGTATTTATGTTGGTTTTGGTTTTAGAGAAGGACTTAGGTGCAGCGGTAATATTTTATATTACCTATGTTTGTATGGTTTATCTTGCAACCTCGAGACCAATATTCCTGATAGGCGGTATAGGACTTGGTGTTGGAGCAGTTTTAGCTGCTGCCACCTTATTCAAGGATACCTTGTTCTATCACGTTATGGTAAGAGTTGAGGCGTGGAAGGATCCATTTAAGTATATAGATACCGGTGGATATCAGGTATCTCAGTCCTTATTCGCCATAGGAACCGGTGGATATATGGGTACAGGACTTTATATGGGTAAGGCTGACTATATTCCTGTTAGTGAAAGTGATTTTATCTTCTCGGCTATCTGTGAGGAGATGGGAGTAATATTCGGCTTATGTCTTATCCTTGTTATGCTTAGTGTGTATATATCCTTTGCACATATTGCCATGAAGGTGAGACAGCCATTTTATAAGTATGCAGCATTTGGTTATTCCATATTGTTCATCATACAAACCCTGCTTAATCTGGGTGGTGTAACTAAGTTTATACCTTCTACAGGTGTAACACTTCCACTTGTAAGCTACGGAGTTAGCTCTGTAACAAGTACATTGGTTATTTTCGCCATTATACAGGGAGTTTATGTTATTCATAACAAAGAGGTAATAAAACATGAAAAAGAAAAAGAGCAAATTGCCAGACAACAGGCAGCCCTTAATGCCAGAGCAGGAATTTCTGGCCAAGGAGAAGGAGCGAGCCCACAACAATAAAATAAAGAATAAGCCTATTCTAGTAATTACTTATTCCATGATATTTGTCTTCGTAGCAATGATTGCCTATGTTATATATTTTATGGAGGTTAAGGCAGAAACTGTTATAGCAAACTCCAGGAATATAAGACAGGACAGCTTTGCAGATGACGTGGAAAAGGGAGATATCATAACTAGTGATGGGGTTGTTATAGCAACAAGTAGCACTGATGAGGAGGGTAACACCTCAAGAAGCTATCCTTATGGTAATACCTTTGCCCATGTAACAGGCTATGATAAGTACGGTAAGTCAGGACTTGAGCTAGAGGGTAACTTCTATATGCTTCGTTCACATATCAATATATTTGAGAAGGTTATAAAGGGCTTGTCTGAGGAGAAGAATCGTGGTGATAATGTGATTACCACTGTTGATTACGATTTACAAACCGCTGCCTACAATGCCATGGGCTACTGTGAGGGTGCTGTTATAGCAATTGAACCATCCTCAGGTAAGATTAAGGTTATGCTTTCTAAGCCTGATTATAATCCTGGCGAGATAGACTATATATGGGAGTATCTACAAACTGATGAGGGAGCAAGTAGTACAATACTCCTTAATAGAGCTACACAGGGACTATATGCTCCCGGCTCAACATTTAAGGTTATGACCCTGCTTGAGTACATTAGGGAAAATCCTACAAGCTATGAGGATTATTCCTACGAATGCTATGGAAGTGAAATATTCACAGGTGTTGATATACATTGTAATGATGATACCTATCACTACACTGAAACCCTGAAAGATTCTCTGGCATATTCCTGTAATGTATCCTTTGCTAATATAGGAACAGACCTTGATTATGGTAAGTTTAGGGAATCTATGGATGGAATGCTTTTTAATAATCCACTTCCTTACGATGGTGATTACAGTGTTTCAAGCTTTGATATAGATGCTTCAAGCAGAACTGATGAGCTACCACAGACAGCCATAGGACAGGGTAATACTGAGATTACACCACTTCATAATGCTATGATTATGAGCGCCATAGCTAATGGTGGTGTGCTTATGGAACCATACCTTATAGAAAGAATTGAGAATGATGACGGAGGTCATGTAAAGCGCTTCAAGAGCAAGTCATATGGGGAATTGATGACAAGTGAAGAGGCGGAGATTCTTACTGAGTATATGCAGGCAGTATGCGATTATGGTACAGCCGGAAGCTATTTCTATGGTTCATCCTATGATGTGGCTGGTAAGACAGGTACTGCTGAGTACGACAACGAGGGGAACTGTAATTCCTGGTTTGTTGGATTCTCTAATCCTGAGAATCCTGACCTTGTGGTTTGTGTTGTTGTAGAGGATTACAATACCTATGGGGTATCAGGCACTTGGGTGGCTAAGCAGATATTTGATGCGTATTATAGTAAGTAATATGTTGTATTAGTTTAATCATATAATATTATTCCTTGCTAACTTGTTCGTAATTTGCTATAATAATCTCAATGTATGCACACACCGATAATTACAGGAGGAATTGCGATGATAGAAGCAACAAGCTGTGGTGGTGTGGTAATCTTCAGAGGTAAAATATTATTACTCTACAAGAATTATAAGAACAAGTATGAAGGATGGGTTCTACCTAAAGGTACGGTAGAAAAGGATGAACAGCACAACGAGACTGCATTACGAGAGGTTCATGAGGAGACAGGTGTTAAAGCTCAGATTATCAAGTATGTTGGTAAGAGCAGCTATACCTTTAATACCTCATATGATGTTGTGAACAAGGATGTTCATTGGTATCTTATGATGGCTGACAGCTATTATAGCAAGCCACAGAAAGAAGAATATTTTATGGATTCAGGTTACTACAAGTACCATGAAGCGTATCATCTTCTTAAATTTCCTAATGAGAAGCAGATTTTAGAGCAGGCATATGATGAATACCTTGCTCTTAAGAAGAATAATTTGTGGGGAAGTAAGAAGTACTTTTAAGAAAAGCTAGAGAAACCCGAGTAGTCGGGTTTTTCTATTTTAAGGAATGGAGTGAACTAAATTGGCTAAGAAGAATAAAAATGGTGGAATACCTACTATTAATGGAAGTCTATATAAAACCAAAAACAGACGTAGACTTGTATATAATATATTGCTTGGCATATGTATAGCTGTATTTGCAGGCTGTTCCATATATTTGATTCATTATTTTATGGAAAGCAAGAAAAGTGAGGATACAGTTGACAGCTTGAAGGAAATGGTTATAAGCGAAGATACTGCTGATGATGAGGTTTTCGACAGTCAGTATGAAGAGGTTGTTATTGCAACTACAACAGATGCAGGTGTAGTTGAGGAAGTAAAGTATGTAGACTTTGATGGAACCTTAGTTCAGAAGAAGTATGCAAGACTTTACAAGTATAACCCTGATTTTATTGGTTGGATTAAGATTGAGGATACTGATATAGATTATCCTGTTATGCAGTCTATGTATGAGGAAGAGTATTATATTTACAGAGATTATGAGAAGAACAGTAGCTCTGCGGGTACATTATTCGTTGATACAAGCAGTGATATAATTATGAGTGATAATGTTCTTATATATGGACATAATATGCATACTGGTAAGATGTTCCATGACCTGCTTGAGTATGAAGACGAGGATTTCTATAAGAAGCATAAGACCTTTACCTTTAATACCATACATGGAGATGGTACATATGAAGTTATAGCAGCCTTTAGAACCAGAATATATGAGGTTGATTATACAGGCTTTAAGTATTATCAGTTCTTTGACGCAGCAACTGAAGAAGAATTCATGAGCTACGTTAAGAATTGTGTAAGTATGACACCATATACAATTGTAAATGATGTAGAATATGGTGATCAGCTACTGACACTTTCGACCTGTGCGTATCATACTGAGAATGGTAGATTTGTAGTTGTTGCTAAGAAGATAGAAGAATAGGTAAGAATAAAAAATTGCTTAAAACTAAAGGTTTTAAGCAATTTTTTAATAAAACAATAATTTGATTAATAAGTAATGCCGGTGGTGGGACTTGAACCCACACGTGGTTACCCACAACAGATTTTGAGTCTGCATCGTCTGCCATTCCGACACACCGGCGAACAAGTGAAAATATAGCATATTTTCACTGTCATGTCAAGGGATTGTTGCGTTATTGACTTAGTCTCATCATTTCACGCTTTAATCGTTTGATTATTTTCTTCTCTAATCTTGATATGTATGACTGAGATATTCCCAGCAGGTCTGCAACCTCCTTTTGAGTCATTTCTTCGTCCTCATGTCCTATACCGAATCTAAGCTCTATAATCATTCGTTCTCTGTCTGATAGTATACCAAGCGCCTGTTCTAGGAGTGTTTTATCCACCTCATCCTCTATATCTCTATATATGACATCTTCATCAGTTCCTAATATATCTGACAGCAGAAGCTCATTACCGTCCCAGTCCACATTCAATGGTTCGTCTATGGATAGCTCTGTCTTAAATCTTGTGCTTCGTCTTAGGTGCATAAGTATTTCATTCTCTATACATCTGCTGGCGTAAGTGGCTAGCTTTATATTCTTATCTGATTTAAATGTATTGATTGCCTTGATAAGTCCAATTGTGCCTATAGATATAAGGTCCTCCACGCCGATTCCTGTATTGTCAAATTTCTTGGCTATATATACAACAAGACGAAGGTTGTGTTCTATAAGGATTTGTCTAACCTCTGTGTCATAATCGATTTTAGATATTAATTCAGCTTCCTCTTCAGTTGTAAGTGGTGGTGGAAGTATTTCGGCACCTCCTATGTAGTGAACCTCGTTTTTTGGATACATTAAAAGATTCGCAAAGCTTTTAATGTTGAATCTGAATTTGTTGTTGCTAATGATACTAATCATTTGAATTCTCCTCTCTTTGTTTTATAGGTTATTATTAAGTAGCACATTATAATCCAAGCCTTTACCAAATTCATCAATGCTTATTCCTGCTACAACATTCTCGTATATATGGTTGTTGTAGATTATTCTTTTTAACTTAAAGCAGGGCATTATAACAGTACTAGATGATATGGTTTGATAATGTATTGGATATATCCTTTGGTTGTCTATCACAAGTCGGGATATATGTGTGTAATCTTTGGTTAGTATATATTTTTGAACCTGCTCATAATCTGATTTGGAGATTACGTTTTTTAGCAGATTGTGATTAATGATTATTACAGGAAAACCTGTGTATATATCTCTTAGATTATTGCCTGTGTCCATATAGCCGTTAGCGCTGATTATATGATTGTTTAGCTGAAGCTTTACCGGATATATAAGGGTTTTGCCACCTGACAGGTAGATGCATCTAATCCATGGAATTATGAAGCATATTATGGTGGCAATGGGGAATATACTTTTAATAAATGGTTTATTAGTGTTGAATAATCCTATTATTCCTGCCAGCATAATTAGGGAAAATGAGTTATATGCTAATATTTGTGCTATTCCGTGGATATTATTAAGCTTTAATATTTTGGTGATAAATATTATTTCTAATATCAAATTCAAAGCTATATACAGTGCATTTATTGCGTGAATGTTGTTGCCAATAACTGTTATGTAGCACCCAACAAGGATTATGGAGGTAAATGCACTCCAGTATAGTATTTTTAATCTGCCTATGGCTCTTAGGGCTATTCTGCAGGTCATATAATTGGTTAGATAGTTAATTAAAAATACCCACAGAAGCATAATGTCTGGATAGATTATATATCTCATATTGGTCTCCCTAAGCTCTTGTGATTATTATAGCTTTGCACGGATTTTTATAATGTCGAAGCCTATAGTTATATATGAAAATTTTGTAAGCTAATTCGACACTAATTGGTTAAACAAGGAGATTGATTTGGATAATAAGCTTGGAACACAACTAATCCTTTCTTTGGATACAGACATTTTAACTAGAGAGAAAAGCTATGAGCTTAATATAGGCTATGATAAAGCTTTTAGGCTTTGGGAGCTTATTATAAGATACACCGGGGAATTGGAGACCTTGTTAGAGGATTATGGTTTGATAGGTACAAAGCTTTTGGGTGGATTCGCAATTGTTGCAATTAGAGAGGATAAGATAAGGGAATTTGCTTTGGATAATAGAGTGATTTATATTGAACAGTCAAAAGCCTTTGTTGATAATAGGGCTTCTATTGCGGGTTTTAATCAGTCTTGTATGAGTGTTCCCTATTTTGATATGAATCTAAGAGGTAATGGAATATATGTAGCTATTATTGATTCGGGAATAGATATATATCATCCTGATTTTTTTATTGAGGACAACGGAATAAAATATACTAAGATAGCTGCCTTGTGGGATCAGACTCAGGATGGTAATCCTCCCTACGGTTATAATGTTGGGACCTTATATACCAGGGAAGATATAAATGTATTGATTAATTCAGAGAGTAATAATATATATCAGGAAGAGCTTGGCAGTAATTCTATGAGTATAAGTCGGGATATAAGTGGCCATGGAACAGCGGTGGCAGGTATTGTGGCTGCCTGCACACCCTCCGCCCAGTTAATTATAGTCAAGCTTGATACAAGTGGCAGAGAAGAAACGGATACCATAAGTCTTATGCTTGGAATTGACTTTGCAGTAAGGTTTGCTATAGATAATTCAGTACCATTGGTTGTTAATCTAAGCTATGGCAATAATTCGGGAGATCATAATGGCAATTCTGTGTTAGAGAGATATATTGATGCTGTTAGTGTTATGGCAAAGTCAACCTTTGTGGTTGGAGCGGGAAATGATGGGGCTTCAGGTGGACATGTACAGATAAATATGGGTAATGAAAGCTGGTATAAGCGAGAGTTTTTTGTTAATCAGGGAGAGAGTGGTATTAGTATTTTGGTTTGGAGGAAAACGCAGGATGTGGCAGATATATTTTTGACTACACCTAATGGAAATGTTATTGGTCCATTCAATGATTATGATAATATAATGTCCTATCAGCTTGAGGATATGGTTGTTAAGGTTATAAATAGTGGACCAACTCCTATTAATGTTATGCAGGAAACCTATATCAGTATTATTCCTGTTGATGGTTTTATTAGGGAGGGGGTGTGGAGTATAAGCTTTAACCCCAAAAGAATAATTGATGGAAGATTTGATGTGTGGCTTCCTGTATCCGGTAGTACTAATTCAGAGGTTTATTTTTTGTCACCAACAG
>JAGALE010000205.1 GCA_017625335.1 Lachnospiraceae bacterium | reverse complement strand
TTTAGTTTTCTCTTCTTCTCTTCCTTTATTTTTATTGATATTTCATCTATGTCTTCCTTATTAATGCACAGATTTTTATCACTTATAACAGCTATATATCTACCTATATTACTGTTACCTCTAATTTCTAAATAGTATTTATAAGGATATTTTCCGTGTATATTCTTTGGAATTTCTTTATCATTATACCTATTATCTTTGATTATATTAATTTTCACTATGCTATACTCCTGTTTTCAAATATAAATTATAATTATATCATTTTTATATAAATGCATAAAAAATAAGCATGACCTCAATTCAGTCATGCTTATTTTTAATATAATTGTTAAAATTCTATGATAAAGTCTTCCTCATATAATGTTCTATATTTATATCTCATTATTCTTATCTGTGAACCATCTGTATATTTATTTCCCTTAAATGTTCTATCAAATATTAATTTAGGCTCCAGATGTTTATGTGGTTCAAGTACACTCTCAATATATGACTGTACCTCATCCATATTTCTTAAGTATTTTATATCATATCCATTATGTATAACTGTAACCATCTATATATCCCCCATCTAATTATTGAATATTGCGGTGAAACATGGTTTTAAATATCCCATATACTGCATATATTTCTTAGGTAATTTTTGAAAATTAGGATAATTTGAACTTCTATAATGTTGAGCTGTATCCTTATTTTTGAAATAATATATTTCTGAACCGTATGTTCCATCTTCTAATTTGTATAATGTTAATTCTATTTTGTTTAACTTACTTACATCCCATATATACATACATATAATCTGTGCATGTGGATTGTGTTTTTCAGGTCTTAATACTTCTAATCTAAGTTGCCTCATTGGATTCACAGGGTCGCAAATATCAAACTCATATATTTCTCCACAATTTACTGTTCTTAAACCGTATATCTCGTTGCCACCTATATATTTATACATACTTACCTCTTTTTCTTTAATACATATTAAGCTCAAAACTAAATGATAAATATACTGCATTAAGTGCTAAATAACACTCTTTTATACTTCCAACACATATTATTGATTGATATACTCCGCATGAGAATTGTTCTTCTGAACCAATCAGTAATTTATATTCCTTTGTGCTAGTATCTATATCATAGTGTATCCTACTCTTACACCCACGTCCACTCATTTCATTATTAAAGTATGTTATTTTATTTATCAATTCATTTTGTGTTAATTTCATATGTTATACCTCAATATATAGTGGTTATACATCTTATTTCATATGTACAACCACTATAATTAATTACATTTCATTAATATCTTTTCTAGGTAGTTCTTTTAAATTACAATTTACACCCTTTAATATTGGCTTACCCTGATATAATTGCACACGTGCATTGCCTATCCTGCCTGCTCTTGCCATTGGTAAGAATTGCTCTTTTGACATGTAATCTTGTCCACCACCAGCATTTTGCACTACATACTGATGTATACTTTTACCATTCATTATATATCCTATTAGCATTAACTGTGTCATGGCATCTTCAGCTGATGTGCCCCTTCTAACTCTACCTATACTGTCTGTTCTTGATAAAGTTCCGTTTTCTTGCTGCACTGGTAAACTATCTAAAGATATACCTACACCACGTAATAATAATTTATCTTTATATATCTGTCCCTCACAGTTTGTTATTTGGTCTCTACCAGTTAAAAATGCTACCTGTTCTTTTGTATATCTTCCTGCTTTACCAGACTCAAGAGATAATAAATGATAGCCTGTTACCTCCTTACCGTCCATGTATCTTCCTACTATTTGATATTGTACTCTTTTAGCTGCCATTGTATTATCCTCCTTACTCTGTCTCTAATTTTTTTAGAACATTGATATCTTCTATTTCCATTAATTTGTCTCCCAAAGTTCCCATAAGTAAATATACTTTCTTATATTTAGTTGACAAAAATAATGCTAATTTTGATTGTCTATCTACATAATTATCAAGGAATGACCTAGTTCTTAGATCCCTTTCACAGAATCCTTTAGGTATTAATCTAAATTTAATTAATACTGTAACATCGTCATCAAGTATTTTTGTTATTTGCAGATTCTTTATATCACTTAGTAGCCTAAATCTATTTAACTTATCATCTACGTAGTCTATATCTTTTATCTGTGAATCTAATGCTAATGCCTTACCCAAATTATTTATTATAAATAATGTTGTATCTTCATCTATATTCTTAGGTAAATTATCTATATACTCTTGTGGAATTTGATTTAAGCTTGTTACCATTCCTTTAAGCACTAGCTCATCAAAATTATCTGTATTATTAATTACTTGTTTTTTATTTTCTTTTTTGTTGTCCACTGTGTTTGTATTTTTAATATTCTGTATATTTTTTGTAGTCTTCGTACCTTCTATATTTTCAGATGGTAATTCATCTAAATTACAACCCACACCTCTTAATAATACATTGCCATTATAATTTTGAACTCTAGCGTTACCAATTTTACCAGCAGATGCTAATTCTATTACTTGCTGGCGTTTCAATTTCTTAATACCACAGCCCGCGTTTTGTACCACATACCCAACAGTATTTCTACCAGATTTGATTGTTCCAACAATCATAAACTGTTCCATAGCATTTTGTACACTGGTTCCCTTTCTTATTTTACCAAGCTGTTCCATATTTCTTGTGTCACCATCATCATATTGAACAGGTAAATCCTCAAGGCTCATACCCTTACCTCTTAAAAGTACCTTATCTTGATATATCTGTCCTGTACAATTTGTTATTTGGTCACGTCCTACCAGCCAGCACACTTGCTCCTTTGTATATCTACCCGACTTGCCAGTATCTATAGACTGTAAATGGTATCCAACTACTTCTTTACCTGACATATATCTACCAACTATTTGATATTCAGTTCTTTTAGCTGCCATTACATTGTCCTCCTTTACTAATTAATTTAAAATTTTAATTTAGTCATATTTGACATTTATGATTGATACATGGTATATATTAAAAATTTAAAATGACAAAATAAAAAACACTAACTGTCTAATCAATTAGTGTTTTAATAGTCATTTCAATTGATATGTATATTTTATGTATTAACCAATTTATTCAAATTCGGTTAAACAGAAATCTTGTATTTCTGTTATAAGTTCATGTGCATTATTTTTATTATCATGTATAATACATGTTAGCTCTGTACCAAGCTGTATTGCATACAATCCTTCAATTGATTTACCATCTAATAATACTGTTCTATACTTTATATCTATATCTGTATCGAACTTAGATACTCTAGATACAAAATCTGCAACATCTGATACTTTATTAAATTTAATCTTTGCAGATATCATTTTGTGTACCTTCCTCTCACATTTAAGCTACAATGAAATCATCA
>JAGALE010000204.1 GCA_017625335.1 Lachnospiraceae bacterium | reverse complement strand
GGTGCTCCCTGTGGATTTGGCATCTTTGGTGCCTGTGGCGCTGCTGCCTGGTTTGGTGCCTGTGGCTGTCCCTGTGGTGCCATAGGTGCTCCCTGTGGATTTGGCATCTTTGGTGCCTGTGGGGTTGCTGCCTGGTTTGGTGCCTGTGGCTGTCCCTGTGGTGCCATAGGTGCCATAGGCTGTGGGCTCATAGGTGCTCCCTGTGGTGCCATAGGCTTCACTGGTACCGGACCTGGTGTAAAGCCCTTAGGAGCTCCACTTTGTGCAGGCTTAAGCATATCACTAGTGAGAACTGTTGTATTAGCCTCACTCTCATCTTCCTTATCAACAGATTCCTTGCTGTTAGTAACCACCTCATCAAGGATTACTGTTCTTTCATCATCTGATTTAGACTCTTCCTTGTTGGCAGCTGCTAGAGGCTTTCCACACTCTGCACAAAACAAAGCACCCTCTCTGTTGTCAAACTTACATGATTCACAAATCATATTATATACCTCCGTTTTTAAACCATCATGCTATAAATATAGCAGTGTTCACAACTATCTATATCATACTGAATTTTAAATTTTTGTCAAGTAAAAACAACATTTTGGTAACTTTTTCGTAAAATTTTGGTAATTATGTGTAATTATTGACGTATATTTTGAAAGGTTTGTAGTATATCCAAAATGCCCCAGCCCCATATCTCACTTGGATAAAAATTCTCCTTTGTTCTCCTAGCACCTCTAATAAAAAGCTGTTTAATATTCTCTGTATTCATAGCTGGATTATTGCCCCTTACAATCCCCCACTCAAGCATCAACGCAGCAGCTCCGGCCGTTAGAGATGTAGCAACACTACTTCCACTTCTTTCAGAGTAAAGCACCCCCTCAGAAGAAGTGGCAAAGACTCCTTTTACCAAAACTCCTGGTGCTGTAATATCAGGCTTAACCCTTCCCTTTCTAGTAAAACCCCTACCTGACCTAGCATATATTGCTCCATTTGTATCATTATAAGCAGCAACAGTAATACATCCTCTGCCGTTTCCTGGACTACTTACTGTTACAAATGGGTTGGCCATAATAAATGTAGCCTTATCTCCTATAAAGTCTTCTATTGGAAGCCACATATTAAAGCCTCCCCCTAGCTGATTTACTGTTTCTGATACCTCTATTCTCCATATGCCTTGTGCCGGCTTGTCAAATCTAAGAAACAATAGCTGATCACCAGTCTCTGACTCCACCACCACATTTTTCATAAATACACTACTCCCCTCAAATACAAAATCTCCGATAATTCCTGTTGACTCATTAGGGGGTGGCCCATCTTGTCTTTCTCCGGTTGGAGATATTACAGATAGCTTAAGTAACCCCGGAGCATTTCCCCAGATTTCCATAGTGAAGCCTAAAACATTCTCTTCCACATTTATCTCCACTGTCTCACTACCAAAGCTGCTTGTTGGGTTTTCATTTTTACTAGAAGTGTCTTCAACAACACCATCTCTTTCTCCTCCAAAGCCCCTATGAGTGTTGTACAATATAGCTGTTCCACTATAATGATGTCTGCCTCCAAGCTCATTGCCAGCAGGTGCCACAAAACATATACCTCTAAGACCCGACAAAGCCTCCATATAAAGCTCCAAATTACTGTTTCCATCATGTCCACCCTGATTGGTCCCCATACCTAAACATATTACCATTGGTTTGCTAAGCTGCACTGCCTTTTGTACCAAATACCTTATACCCTGCACTATATCAACCTCGCTATAGCAAGGCTTATCCTCATCAATATAATAAAAATCTTGTAAAATCTTTGGTGCAGACTTAAGCTTCACCATAATAATCTCCGACTCCGGTGCCACACCACTAAAATTATCTTCCAAATTCTCTAAGCCTGCTGCTAGAGATGCCATATAGGTCCCATGTCCCACCAAATCCCTTGAAGGAACTATCTCATAAGGATTATCTGATGCTATTGCTCTATTTATATCTTCTCCTGTAAACTCAGCGCCATACCCAAACACAGTAGGTCCCTTTCCATATACCTCCTCACCTTGGTCCCATATATATCTAATCCTACTTCTTCCCTGTCTGTCTAAAAAAACCGGACTTCTATAATCTATACCTGTGTCTACAAAGCCTATGACCACATTATCACCAGTGAGATTAAGACCAGGCAAATTTCTTACAGCATATGCACCTATATCCTCCACTGCTGACATATCCATCAGACCATATATCTTAGGAATACCTCCATATCCAAATTGAAAGAACTCCTCAGGCTTATCCACATCAAAAGCCTTCCTATAGGCAACTAAAAATCTACTGTTTATAACATCTACACATTCAGGATTCACAAACTTAATTACGCCATTTAAATCATTGTCATACTTTATTAGCAACGCTAGATGACTATCAGAGTAAATATACGAAGAGCATATTGTATTATTACTGTCCACATTTTATTCCTAAAACTATTTTATCTAAAGCTTATGCTCACTATATGCAAAAAATACCCCACATCAGCTAAGCTGATATGGGGGTATAAATCGTTGTAATATGTATTTTATATGCCGCTTTCTATGCAACTTTACATATTAATCATTTTATTAAATTCTCTTAAGCTTATTAAACAACTGCTCATCACTTAATCTGAACACATCGTCTATAATCCAAATCTTCATATCCTTTGCTCTTTGCTTAAAATACATAGTACCTGTGGTGTTGTCACAGGCTTTGGCAAGTATAAGAGCCTTTCTAGCGTACTTCCCACCAAATTTTCTTGTTACTGTCTCAAGTTCATGAAGAGCATGGCCTCCTGCCTTTCCACTCTTGCAGGATATGAATATTGGACATACATTTTTCATAAGAATAACATCTATCTCGTTCATTGTGTCGTATCCCGGATGAGAAAAATCGTGTATCTCTCCGTCCCAATCAATATGAGCCCCAATAATTGCATCAGTAAATACATAGTTATCCCTAGTGGCTACCTCATACACATGAAGCTCAAGCATATTACCAGCCTTACCGATAACCTTTCTAATCATATTATTCTTAAATCTAAAGGACACTCTTTTGTTAGATTCTGAATAATCCTTAATAAGTCCTTCCTTCTCTAGGTCTCTTAACAATGTTATGGCTTCTCCTAGTGGATTCTTATAGATTTCCACCCAACCCTCCTTCTGATTAGGAGTATTCTTCCTAAGCTCATCTATAGTTGCACAGTGCTTATTCCAGTTACCTCTGTATACTTTACAGATATCCCACATAACTCTGATATCTTCCCTGAACTCATCAGTAAATTTCCACTCAGAGAAGCTTCCTGTCTGAGAGGTAAGAGCACCACCGTGAAGAACAATGTCCTCTGCTATGCTTATATTAAAATGATAATCCGAAGTAACTACCTGGTCTCCTCTAATATCGATTTCTTTACCTGTAAATGGGTCAATTCTAAGCTTACTAATATTCATCCTGGCTGCAATACAGCCTAAAGCTATAAGAATAAGCTCACTTCCACCAGTCAGTTCAAATCTCACTCCAGGGTTTTCCCGCATTATGTCTGTAATTATATCAATAGCACCATTTAAATCATCCTTAGGAACCTCGATAAATTCCAGCTCGGTATCCGGACATTTTTTGTCTCTGAAATCTCTTATGTCGTTAATTCTTTTGGTTATCATATTATCCTTATGACCTAAGAAAATGATTTTTTCAGGGCGATATTTTATCATCGCCATAACATTTTCCAAGGGCTCCTCAGAATAAAATTCAACCATTACCTTGGTTCGTTCTGCCATAAGCTACCCCCTGTCTGATTAATCTGAACCCACTTTAGCTACTTCATAATCTATATACTTTTATTATACATTTTTCATGTAATTCTTACAATAGAATAAATGCGTCTACTATAGATTTTTTGCTAGTAAATACCCCAAGTTTGTGGTAAAATAGGAGATGGATTATTTTGTCATTTTTTATACTTTATAGATAAATTTTTGGAGGTGCCTCATGAACAATTTATATCGTAGAATTGTAACCATGGGAATGATCAGCTTTTCCGCTATATTAGCTTGGGTTTACTGTATATTAGCTTATAGAGAAAAGACTGTTTACGTGGTTGCTTTATCATTAGTACTAGTATTTTCCCTATACGCCCTTGCAAATGCTATTTTAAGCTTGCACCTTGCAAAGCAGGAGGAGAACAAGAGATACATAACAGATATGATTAACCAGGCACTTGCTCATTTAGCGCCTAATCAGGCTGAAAAGCAGGCAGAGCTTGACCGAAGCTTAGAGGCGGAGCGTCTTGCTAAAGCAACCTATGTACAGCTTAGAAAGGTTAACCAAAACCTTACTCAGCTTACAGAGGCAAGCAATTACAATTCGGTTAAGAGTATAGATAATTACACTGCTTTGACTCTTTCTCTTAAGGAAGCACTTGCTGAATCCATAGCTAATACAGCCAAAATCATAATAAAGTATAACAAGACAGATAACCAAAATATTATTGAGGCACTTAATGAGCTATCCTCCAAGATGCAGGATATTAACATAGCTCTTGATGAAATTAACACTAGAATAGATAGCATTAATATTGTGGCACAGCCACACGTTAAAACCCTACTTGAGGACTCAGTATTAGATGATACCATTCCATCAGGAATCGATGTATTCTCTATAACTACAGAGACACCTAAGGATACCGCACCTGATATAAGCGAAGCAGAAGAAGATGCAGCTGTTAATTCATTCTTTGAAGAATTCGAAGAAAAAACAGCATCAAATGATATCCAAGCAGAGGCTGTAAGCTCTGAAGCAGAGATTAGCCAAGACGAACCAACAGACAGCAATAAAAAGCTGTCACAGGATGATATAGAAGCTTTATTCAAGGCTGCTATGCCTATAGCTGAGGAAGCTACTGCTAATAATGAACCTGAGGTTGCGCCTGAACCTGTTGTAGAGGAAGCTGTTACAGAAGCTCCTGCGGTTAATGAGGATCCTAACAGACAGCTTACTCCTGATGAGATTGCTGCACTATTTAGCGCTGCTGCTCCTGCCAAGGAGCCTGAGATTGCACCTGAACCTGTTGTAGAGGAAGCTGTTACAGAAGCTCCTGTGGTTAATGATGATCCTAACAGACAGCTTACTCCTGATGAGATTGCCGCATTATTTAGCGCTTCTAAGGAAGAAAGAGCTGCAAAATCAGATGATGATTTCCATAAGGACAATATGCCGGAGGCTATGGACCAAAGCTTAATTGATGCTTTACTTGGCAATTTGAATACTGAAGCTAAAGTGGCTGAAGAAGCTACTGCTGGTGAGGACAAAATCATCCCATTCCCTGTGGCTGAAGAAAAAACACCTGACGAGCCGGCACCTATAGCCGAGGAGTTTGATCCTAACAAGCAGCTTAGTGCTGATGAAATCGCTGCTTTATTCGCTTCCATCAATGGTGGAAATTAAGGAAATCAGTGACTATATACACATAAAAAAGCACATACTAGCGTATGTGCTTTTTTATGTGTATATGGCAAATGCCACGATAGCAACCATATCAGCATGGTTGCTAAGCATAGCTCGTTACTCTACTTTCCATCTGGTGGATTGTAATACTTCTCAGGATTGGCAAACTTAGTATATTTACCTATCCATCTTAAATCTATAGTTCCAGTTTCTCCACTACGATTCTTAGCTATATTAATCTCTGCCGTATTAGGCTTTTCAGTGGTATCCGGATTATAATATTCATCTCTGTGAATAAACATAATAACGTCCGCATCCTGCTCTATAGCACCAGACTCTCTAATATCTGACATAACAGGCATCTTATCATTTCTAGATTCAACACCACGGCTCAGCTGTGACAGTGCTATTATAGGAACATCAAGCTCTCTGGCAAGATTTTTCAGGGATCTTGAAACATCTGCTATAAAGTTCTGTCTAGACTCTACTCTTCCTGAAGGAGACATGAGCTGCAGGTAGTCAATTACTATTAAACCAATGTTATGATTTTGCTTATGCATTCTAGCCTGTGAACGAAGCTCTGCAATTGATATGGCAGAATTATCAACCATATATATAGGTGCGTCAGACATCACATCCATGGTTTCCATAATCTTATCCCAATCATCATCTGTAAGTGTATGACTAAGCTTCATAGCCTTAGAATCAACCATGGCATCTATAGCCATGAGACGTGTTCCTAGCTGCTCCTTACTCATCTCCAATGAATAAATCAGACATGGCACATTCTTCTTAACAGCCAAGTGGTGAACTATATTAAGTACAAATGCAGTCTTACCCATAGCAGGTCTTGCCGCAACGATAATAAGCTCTCCACCATGCATACCTGTAAGCATACGATCCAAATCAGTAAAGCCTGTTGGAATACCGGTAAACTCACCCTTGTTATGAGCATCAGCCTCCATCTTCTTGATGATGTTAAGAACAACCTCTTTCATGCTTTCTTCCTTGGTTCCACCCATATATCCCTGAACCAGCTTGAAGATTTTTTGTTCAATATTCTCTAAGATAAAATCTACAGAATTTCCACCAGCATAGCAATCCGTAGTGGTATTCTCACATAGTTTAATCAGCTTTCTTAATGTAGAATTCTTACGTACTATCTGAGCATAGTCCTTGGCCTTTACAATAGTTGGCACTGCCAATGCAAGCTCTGCCATAACATCAGAATTGGTCTTCTCATCACCTATATTCTTGCTCTTAAGACGTTCAGGAATGGTAATTACATCTGCCTCAACATTCTCATTATACAACTCAAGAATGGTCTCATATATAATTCCATACTGAGTTATATAGAAATCCTCCTTAGCAAGAATAGGCTCTACCTGAGATATAACCTCATTATCCATCATCATGGCACCTAAGACTGATTGTTCTGCCTTTTTATTATGCGGTTGTATTCTCTTGATACTATTCTCATCCATAATACATTAACCCTTTATCATCAACATTACTTATACTACTTACCCTCAACTACCTTTACATTAAACTTAGCAGTAACCTGAGTATGTAGCTTAATATCTACAATATGTGTTCCTAAGCTCTTAATAGGCTCCTTAACAACGATTTTCTTCTTATCTATATCGTAGCCAAGCTCCTTCTTCATAGCTTCCGCAATTTCCTTAGAAGATACAGCGCCAAAGGTTCTTCCGCCCTCTCCAACTTTTATAGAAAGAGTAACGCTCTCATCCTTCATTTTTTCAGCTAATTCCTTAGCTGCTGCAAGCTTCTCTGCAGCCACCTTATCCTCATGTGCTTTCTTAAGCTTAAGCTCGTTTAAATTCTTAGGAGTAGCCTCCACACCAAGCTTCTTAGGGAGCACAAAATTTCTAGCATATCCATCTGATACGTCTACTATCTCATCCTTTTTACCAAGACTTTTTACATCCTGTAATAATATAACCTTCATCTATATATCTCCTTCTTTATACATACTTTCAAGTAATTCTCTAATCTGTGCTAAGGCATTCTCATCAGACACACCCTGAAGCTGTGCTCCTGCCACATTGGCATGACCACCACCGCCTAGCTTCTCCATAACAACCTGAACATTAATATCGTCAACTGAACGAGCACTTACATATGCTGTATTATCCTTCTCTGTAACAACAAAGGATGCTCTGATTCCATCTACGTTAAGAAGGTCATTAGCTACCTTTGCAGCTACCACTGTTGGAGCATCTGAGCCGTCAGGCTTAACTCTTGATAAGGCAAATGCATCCATGAAAATCTCAGCATTCATAATACCCTCTGCAAGCTGCTTAGTCTCATAGATTCCACTTCTAAACATCTTACGAACTCTAACGGTATCAGCACCATTTCTTCTAAGGTAAGACGCTGCCTCAAAAGTTCTAACACCTGTCTTAGTAAGGAAATTATCTGTATCTATCATAATTCCCGCATACATGGCATCAGCCTCCTGCTGACGTATCTTAACCTTCTCATCAATATACTGAAGCATCTCTGCAACCATCTCACATGCTGATGATGCAAATGGCTCAATATATGAAAGTGTAGCATTCTCTATAATCTCATTAGTCTGTCTGTGATGATCGAACACAACCACTGAATTAGTAAGAGAAAGAAGCTCCTCACACTCAGTCATACTAGGCTTGTTAACATCAACTACAACCACGAGAGCCTTCTCACTAACCTTGCTTATAGCATACTCATTATTAATTATCATGTCATCTCCGTAGAGACTGTTACCCTGAAATCCACTTACTAATGGACGGGTAGCTGAGGTAACCTCATTTAAAACAATGTGAGCATTCTTACCCAAGGTCTTAACAAAGCGATACACACCCACAGCTGCACCAAATGCATCTGCATCGGGACGCTTGTGACCCATAATAAGAACCGTTTCCTTGCTCTCTAGTATTTCCTTAAACGCCTGAGCCTTTACTCTGGCCTTTACTCTAGTGGACTTCTCTGTTCCAGCACTCTGTCCACCAAAATATGAGATCTTATCTCCATACTTTACAACTGCCTGATCACCACCACGACCCAAAGCTAGTCCTATAGCAACCCTTGCATACTCATAAGCCTGAGCAAAATTATCTGTCTCTGAGCCTATACCAATACTTAAGGTGATAGGAATTTCATTACCTACGTTAATACTCTTAACCTCATTAAGTATTGCAAACTTAGTACTTTTAAGCTGTGGCAAATATTTCTGCTGACAAACAAAAAGGTACTTGTCATTATCAGTCTTCTTACCTATGGCATCTATAGATGACAGATACATATTAATTCTTCTGTCTACTAAGGCCTCTACCAAAGAATGTCTAACCTCCTCGGTGTTCTCCATAACCTCATCATAGTTATCGATATATATAAGTCCTGCAACTAATTTTTGGTCAAGATTCTCCTGCTTATACTTTTTAAGCTCAGTTACATCATGAAGATAAAATGCTATAATAGCCTCACCCTTTGGATCAACTATGGCATCCTCATCCTGGAACACCTCATCAAAGGTAATCTTTTTAAGCTCTGCCATATATTGATTACCTTCAAGCTCAAGCTCCATATTCACAGTTTCATCAGACTTAAATGCTTCTGTACCAATCTGCGGAAAGAATGCTGATATATTCTTACGAATACGCTTCTTTGAGCCACCACCAACCTGGTCTACAAAAAGCTTGTTACCCCATAAAATCTTACCATCCGTATCAAGAAGAGCATAAGGAATGGCAAGCTCCTTAAGAAGCTCCTTTTGAACCTGTCCCTGCTCAAAAGAGAAGGATATAAGAGTTGGCATAACCGCCTTTTTGGTAACTACATATACAAGTAGTTCCACAAGAATAACCAAAGTAACTGCAACGGTTGCAATTATAGCGCATCTTCTGTCTACAAAATACAGTGCCCCACACATAAGTATCAGAAATAGTGACACAAATATAGGTGTAATAAGGTAAAACTCTATTTTC
>JAGALE010000203.1 GCA_017625335.1 Lachnospiraceae bacterium | reverse complement strand
CCTCCTGGATATGTAGGCTATGATGAAGGCGGTGGTTTAACAGAAAGAGTTAAGCATAATCCTTATAGTATAATTTTGTTTGATGAAATTGAAAAGGCACATCCAGAAGTATTTAACAGTATGCTTCAGATTTTAGACAATGGGGAAATGACAGATAATAAAGGTAATAAGGTTAACTTTAGAAATTGTATTATTGTCATGACAAGTAATGCAGGATATGGGGCAGATACTTTTGGTAAAAAGAAAATTGGTATTATAGCATCTGATAAAGATGACAATAACAATGATATTGAAATTAAAGCATTAAAAGCATTAGAAGAAACATTTAAACCTGAGTTCCTAAACAGAATTGATAATGTTGTTATTTTTAACAAACTTACAAAAGAACAATCAAAGAAAATTGTAAATATTACAATTAATAAACTTACTGATAGGGTTAAAGCAAAGGGTATTAAGATTAGTTTCAGTGATAAAGTTATTGAGCTTATTGTAAATAAGGGATATGATGAGAAATATAATGCTAGAAATCTTAAGAGAACAGTTCAAAACCTTATTGAAAATAAACTGGCAAATGAAATTATTGATGGTAACATTGGTAATGGTTCAACTGTTGCAGTCGAGACAGATACTAACAATGAAATAGTATTAAAAGTAAGTTGATTTAGATTAATTTTACAGTGACAAATAAACATAGCATAGTAAAATTAAAGGAGTAACAAAATTGAGATTTTTAATTCAGAAAAAATTAGTTGATGAAAGAGACTTAGATACACAAATACTATTAAATAAATTAAAAGAGCCTCAATTCAAATATATACATAGTGTTGAGTACTGTGACATTTCTGAAATAGGTAGAGACAGACATGAGAATATGATTCCAGTAGGAAATATAGATTTTGTATCTGAATATGTCAGAAAATACTACGGTATTGAACATCAACATCCTATTGAAATACCTAAGATATTGAGAGAATACAAATTTTTAAAGAGAGATTATTCTATAGTAAATTATAATGAATTACCAACAAAAGGATTATGGTTTATTAAAGATGCATCTCAGTTAAAGGTATTTTCATATAGTGGTGACATATCATTCCTTGAAGGGTGCTGGAATGATACTAAAGAGTACAGTACAGCTCTTAAACTTGATAAAGAACATCTTTATCAAGTTTCTGAGATTGTTGATATACTAGCAGAATTTAGGGTATATGTCATAGGAGGAAAAATAGAAGCTATTACTCAATATGATGGTAAGCCTGGAATATTTCCAGACACACAATTAATTGAAGAAGCACATAATTTATATGTTAAGTCTGGTGATGCTCCTAGGTCATATACAATGGATATAATGGTAACACCTAGAGGAACATCTATTATAGAAATTCATAACTTTACAAGTGTAGGGCTATATACAGTGCTATTTGGAGATAGCTTAGTATATGCTTATAGGGATGCTTTAGATTATATTATTGATAAAAATATAAAACCTTCAAAAACAAGAATAACAAAGGAGAATAATTAATATGGCAAAGGTATTTTTATTTGGATCAGCATCAGTATTTGGTATACCAGATGTAGTGACAAATGAGCTTGAGAATTTAATTAAAATGTACCCAGATATTGAATTTTTAGTCGGGGATAAAAATGGTGCAGAATCAGCTTTTCATAAGACACTCAGTGCAATAGGCGGAAGATACAAAACTAAAGTATACACACTTGATAAGATTCCTGTAAACAAATTTGAATTAGACACAGTTGAGTTAAAATCAGCATACTTACCTGATGAAAAGAAAGCTGTTATATACATAAAAGATACAGAAGATATACTTGGAGAAATTGAAGATATTGAAAAAGTTGAAGATGTAGTATATGACAGAAGATACTATGAATTTTTAGACAGACATTTAATTGGAGTATGCGACATAGCAATATGTTTATGGGATGGTAAATCTAAGGGAACATTCAATAATATTCAGTTATTAAACATTAAGGGTAAAAAATGTTATACTTATAAGCTTGATATTTAATATAAGTATCAATACTAAGTATATGATATACCAGTAATAATATGTTATTATATCCTAAATTAAATCATTAAAAAGTAGATTGATTAAATTTATTTTAATTTTAAGATTGGTTTGCAAAGGAGTTAGTAACATGGAGTTAAACGTTGATAAGCAGTGTGTTGATGTAGCTGTGCATACTAATGAGGTTAAACTCATTGGTAAATTAGTAAAAGATAAATGGGGTAGATTATATAATAAACTAAATGGATATATAACAACTCATTTAGAAGTAAAAAGACAGAGTGAAACAGTAGATACTATTCCTCTTAAGATTAGTAACAAGGTAATTGATGTAGATACATTAAAGTCTTTAGAGAATACAGATATATACATAGAGGGTAAAGTAATATCATTTGATAGATTGATTAATGACAAGCATAAATTAATCATTATGATAGGGGTAGACAAGATAACAGATGAAATACCTGATAATTTAACAACAAATAATTTTGTTAAATTAGAAGGCATAATATCAAAAGTACCTACATTTAGAAAAACACCTTTAAATAGGTATATAACAGAGTTAAATCTAGAAACAAATATAAGTGAAAAATACTCATCTAGAATTCCTTGTATATGCTGGTCACATCTAGCAGTTAAAGCAGCTGAATTTGAAGTTGATACAGTGATTACAGTTATTGGAAGATTTCAGAGTAGAGATTATACAAAGAAATTATCTGATGGCAGTGTAATTTCAAAGACAACATATGAGATATCCATTCAAACAATTGATGGTGTAGACACAAAATAATTAAAATATACATTAGGTTACAAGATTAATTTCACTGTACTCCTTCTTGATACATTCCGTAATGTTGAATAGATATTACGGAATGTATCCAATCTTATTAGTAAGGTACAGTGCAGTTAAAATTTTGATATAAGACAAGATACAAAAGGAGATAAAATTAAGTTGGGAAGTAAGGATAATAAATTAAATCCCTCAAAATTAAGATTTACAATTATGATTTCATTTTTGGTACTCATGGTTATAATGGTATATAATCTAGAACCAGATATGGAGATAGCCAAGCAGAATAGAGCAATATCATATGATAAAATTGTAAATAATCCAGATGAATACATAGGAAAAGAATTTAAGACTTCAGGTGAAATTATTGATATGGTCAGTAGAGATAATGAATGCAGTATTACATTATCAGTAGTATTAACACGAGAACAGTCATTAAACTTAAATGAAGAATATACAAGAACTTCAAACAATCAAGCAAAGGTAAAGTTGATATATAGAACACCAGAAGAAAATTATATGAACTTTAATGTGTATGATAGGGTAGAAGTTGATGGTAAGATTGCAAAAGTAATAACAGTTGATGGTTTAAGAGTACCAGTGGTTTCCAGTGATAATGCATATGACATTGAGATTATTTAAAGAAGTTTAACAACTTAGGAATAGAGTTTAAATAGGGTAACCAATTGGTTACCCTATTTTATTCTAATAAAATACTAAATTTATCAGGATAAGCAAGTGGTATAAAGGATATGTAAATAATAAAGATAGCTAAATATACTAGTATAAATACAATAGAATTATTTAGATTAAAAATTTTAATTTTTAAATTAAGATTGAAGGAGGAGTAAAAATGAGAAAGACATGGGAGAAATTAACAAGATTTCTAAGTCTAATGTTAGTTTTAGCAGTTGTTACTACTAGCATACCTGTCTCATATGCGTCACAGGATAGTGCTGTGACAAATCAAGTAATCAATAGTGCTACAACTACAACTGATAACGTTAGTAGTGAAGCACCAGATAGTACTGTGGGTGAAATTGATAACAGTCAAAATTCTGATGACGTTGGAGAAAAGAAAAATCCTACTGACGTTGATATTTCAAATTTAATTCTTGATGAAGCAGTTAAGGAGACTGTGGATGAAGAAGGTACAGTTGTTACAGACAATGAACCAGCAGAAGTATTAACAGCAGGGGAACTTGCAAATCAGGAGCTTACATATGTATACTCTTTACTTAATCAATTTGATGGTAAAGAATTACTTAATGAAATTATGCTATATAGCATTCCTGAGCAAGATTTAAATGAAATACTTAAGAGAACTTCACTTGAAGACATAGGTGAATGGTTCTACAATCTAACTATTGAAGATCAAGATTATGTATTAAGCCTTGATACAATGTTAAATGATGATGTACAATTTATAGACTCAGAGGGTAACATTGAGCAAGAATCATATATGAAGTACTGGGAATTAGCTCAGGCTCAGTGGTTCAGTACACAAATAAGCTTCTTTGGTTGGAATGATCAATTCGAAAGTGGAGATACTGGTAGAGCACGATTCTTCATTAAGTTCTGGTGTGATGGGGAATTAGTTGGTGACTATACAGTAGATATTCCAAGTGTAAAACAGCCAAAAGATGGAAGTACAGTTGATGTTTCAACAAGTACAATATCAGGCTCATTAAAACAGTGCGTTGAAGGGCATGACTTAGCAGTTAAATTTAGTAAGATACAGGGTGTAAACGACTCTAGGGACTATTGGTCAGGTATCCGTATATTTGGTCAATATACAAGACCAGGTGGATATGTAACTACTGATTATGCTACTAACACAGCTCCTGCAGATTCATATGTACGTGGTTTTGATGTTAGAGGTTACACAAGATTTGGTACAGATACATATGGTGGAAACATTGGATATAATAATAAGTATTTATTAGATGCAAGATACAATGATTCATCAAAGGTTGATGAATTTGTATTTGAAGCTAACATGTATCAAATAGGTTTATATGATGAGACATCCTTAGATGCTTCTGTAGACAACTATGGAGAAAGTACATATCATATAGATTTAATGCCATCAGGTAAATCTTATAGAGTAAATCCTAATGGTGGATACTATAATGGTAGTAAAGAAAACGCAGTTTATTCATCAAGTAATAGTTCAGATACAGTTAGTATAGCACCTCCTGTATGGACTAGTACAACTGAGGGTAAAACATTTACAGGATGGTCAGTTTCAACTCCTGTATATCTTGTAAGTGGATCAAACAAAAACTTAACAAGTACAGTACCAAAAACTACATTTACATTAGCTTTTGGTGGTGCAGGCAAAGATGGTAAATATGTAAATAAATCAATGTCCCATAATAAATATGGTTCATACTTAGCATGGGATACATCAGGTGTATCTGAATTGAAAGCTCAGTGGAGACTTGATTGGGTTAAAGTTAATTTTAACGTTAACTCTCCTGTATCAGGAAGTACACCTACAATAGCATATAACTCTAAGAATGTATGGGTAGGTAGTAATTATAACTACGGATATTCAACAGATTCAGCTACAAAGGGATTACCAACTCCTGAGTTATATGGATATTACTTCTTAGGTTGGTACACATCACCTACTGGAAGTGTAAAAGTAGATGCAAATACAGTATGTAATAAGACATCTACTCATACACTTTATGCTAGATGGCAAAAAGCATTATATAAATTAACTTTTAATTATAATAGACCATCTGGTTATGAAAATACTACTGTAAGTGGTATGGGTAATTACGCAAATGGTAAAGATATCTGGCTAAATAAGGCATATGGATACTTACCATCTAATGGAGCAAATACAAACTGGCCAACACCTTCACTTGGTTCGACAGTAACTTTCTTAGGATGGTTTACAGCTCCAGTTGGAGGAACTAAGATTGAGAACACAAGAACATTCGATTCTGCAAATAACATTACATTGTATGCTCATTGGAGTGAACAGTTATATCTTGATGTAACTACAAATACAGGATATGGTAGCTTAACACTTGCAGGTAGAACATTCCATCCAGGTGGAGCAGATTTAAACTGGTCAGAGTATAAAGGAGAAATTGGAAAGTTTAATGCTTTCTATAGAGCAGGAACATCTGGTAACTGGACAAGAATACTTCAGAAGTCTACAGCTAAGACATTTGCTGCTAAAACACAAGTTCCTGATAAGGCAGCTCCTAATAAGGTAAATGCAACAGAGGGAACAGGATACACATTATCAAAGATTACAAATTACACAAGAGTAAGTATTAAAAAACCAACAGATAGAGGTACTACATATCAATTTTATGTGGATGAACGAGAATATGCAGATGCTTCAGCAACAACTGATAAGTATACATCAGTAGGTAAACATAAGTTTACCTCCATATATGATGCTAAGTACAAAATAGTATTAGCTGGTGCTGCATCAGGTTCAGGTTCTAAAGGTGGAGTAGGTACAGTTACAGGTCACGTAATGGATGCTACTAATACTATTTATATGGTAGTAGGTGGTACAGGAAGTGGCAGTGTTAAAGGCGGATCAGCCTCAGGAGGTCACAACGGTGGTGGTGGCGGTGGTAGCGGATACTACGGCGGTGCCGGTGGCGGAGGATGTACACATGTAGCTACTTCTGAAGTAACATATACATCTCAATTATCATCAGCTCCTACATATTTAGCAGCAGGTGCAGGTGGTGCAGGTGGTAAAGCAAAATCTGAATATCAGGAAAACTACCATGATGCTTTAGGTAGTGAAGATACTGCATCAGGAGGTTCCGGTGGAAATGCTGGTTCTGATGGAGGATCAGGAGGAGTTTGTGATGCTTCCGAGGGAAGTCCAAGTCAGGGTAATGGAGGTAAAGCAAACGGAACTAGAGGTAAGGCTCAGAGTTCAAGCGCAGCTGGTTACGGTGGATATGTACGTACTGGCGGAGGCGGCGGCGGAGGCGGCGGCTGGCCAGGCGGCGGTGGCGGAGGCTCAGGCGGAGCTTACGGTTCAGAACATACATCAGATAAATCAGACTCAAACTTCGACGATGGTGACGGAGGAGATGCAGGTGGTAACGGATACGGTGGAGCAGGAGGAAATGGATCAACCTATGGATCTGATAACTCTGACGACCGTGATGTACCTTGTGCAGCAGGTGCCGGTGGAGGCGGCGGTGGAGGTACAAGTAAGGGTGTATCAATATCAGCTACTAACACAGGTAATGGATATGTGCATATTACTATGACAGAAGACCTCACTGGTACAGTACTTAAAGAGTCTAACGTTGAAACAGAAGTAATTACAACTGGAGTTGTAGGTTACAGATATGTAATAAATACAAGTTCAACAGCTCCAACAATTGCAAGAGATGGTGGTACATTTACTACAAGTAATAACATTGATGTTCCTAATAAAGCTACAGCACAGTACTTACATGTAGTAGCCCAGGACGGAGCAGGTAATATAAGTGGTGTAACAAGCATTTATATTGAGCCAACTTGGACAATTACTTATAATCTTGATGGTGGTACTTGTAAACCAGCAAACCCACTGGGATATTCACCT
The DNA here is from genome assembly GCA_017625335.1 of Lachnospiraceae bacterium. Taxonomy (GTDB): domain Bacteria; phylum Bacillota; class Clostridia; order Lachnospirales; family Lachnospiraceae; genus Coprococcus_C. The sequence continues at coordinate 3,593 of JAGALE010000203.1, read as the reverse complement.
TCAACACTTCCAATAACACTTACAAATCCTACACAGAGCGGATATGAGTTTATTGGTTGGACAGGAAGTAATGGTTCAACACCTCAGATGACAGTTACACTTCCAGTTGGAACAACAGGCAATAAGACATATACGGCTAATTGGGCGCAGGATGTTCCTTATGTAGACCAGGTTAAGGTAGCAGGAGATGTTTATACTAAACCTGGGGCAGTTCAGGAATATTTCATCCAAGCAGGTAAGGTATTTGATTTAAGCTTTAACTCACATATTAAGAATAAAGCAGGTACAGTTATTTATAGTAAAGAATATGCTGTAACAAATAACTACTTCCAGATTAAAGATAGAAACGGTACATTTATTCAGCAGTACAATGCACAATTAGGCATGGCTGCTACTAACGGATATATTGGTACATGGGATAAACAAGATGACTTTGTATTAAAGATTCAGGCTGTTACAAATGCAAGAAAAACAAGTAATAAATACTTTAATTCTGTTACAAAGGCAAAATTAGAAAATCACTTAGATAAAGTAGTGGTATATCCAAAAGCTGGGGTAATCAAAGGTAACAAGTCTAAATTCTCAGCAGACTTTGATGATACAAAGAAACTTACAATTACAGCTGATGGTAAGGCACCTATATTCACAGACAACATCATAGATGATGGTGTATATGATAAAGGAATTTTACCTATTTCAGTAACTACAAAAGATGAGGACTCTGGAGAAAGTGGTATCAAAAACCTCACAGTTAAAATTCAAAACCTTGATACTGGATATGTAGAAACACTGGCAAATATAACAAATACATCCTATGTAACAAGTACATCATTTACTTATAAGAATAGTAATGGCGGAAATGGATTGATATTAAAAGATAATGTTGATAATTACGTAGGAGAAATTAAAATTACAATATCTGCAACAGATAATGTAAATAATAAATACAGTTATAGTAAAACAGTATACGTAATAAGTTTAGAGGCTGATATACAGAGGTTACTTCCTACAGTAGATATAGATGGAAATATCATTCCTGATAACGTATTTAAAGACGGAGAACAGGGTGAAATAGTCATAGATACTACTGGATATATTGATCAGATTGATATTATATTTGATACAGATATAGAAAAACTGGCAGAGGAACAGGGATACGAGTTTAAAGAGGACATTATAATTCCATTGCCAAATAACGGCGATGATAAGAATATTAATATCAGAACAACTCCATTTACAGACCCTGATACACTCAAACCTGATAGAACAGATGAATATTTCTTCTTTGTGCCTGATGGAACATGGAAACCAGACGGAAGTCAGGAAGAAAATACACATTATGTTGTAATAAATGCACATAAGAAGGATAAGATATTAACAAATATACTTGTCTTTGGAGGTACTGGCGAAGGTGATATTGACGGAGATGGTATACCTGACTCATCAGATCCAGATCCAGATATTCCAGATGAAAATCCAGTTACAGATGACAACTTCATTATTGATGGTGCGCTAGAAACTGAGATTAGAACACGTATTAGAGATGGAATAAATTAATTGAAACTTAAGATAAAGACCAGATGTATAAGTATGCATCTGGTCTTTTTACTACATAAAATTACCAATTAAAAACTTTTTACAACTACATGCTTCATCATTTAATAATATAGTATAGCAAAGATAAATACATATAAAATATTATAATTAAATTTTAATAAATTTAAAAAGTTAAGTTTATGTAAATGAGCATTATATTAAGAAGGAGACAATTGCAGCATGAATTTGAGATTGGGAAAGGAGTGTAATAGCAGTGAAATTAGGTAGAAAATTTAGGCAAACATTAGCACTTGTATTAGCAATAACTTTTGTTATACCAACAAGTTATATTAATACAACACATTCAACATCAAATGTTAGTAACAATGTAGCTATTAATGAGACAATTGAAAATGATGTAGAAGTTAATAATATTCCTGTAGATTATATAGGAACTGCATCATTAATTAATTCATCATCTCAAGACATAGTATACGAGCTGACAGATGATATGCTAGATGAACCATCAGTAGACATTGTTGATAACGATGAAAATGCTGATGATATTAAGGTGTCAGAACTTGATATAGCTACATTGACTCAGGAAGAATTAGCTATAGCACTTAAAGAGTCTACTATGAGCGAGATAGGAGAATGGTTGTACAATTTAAGTGAAGATGATTTCAACAAGGTAATTGGTTTTGATACTGTTCTTAATCAAGATACTATTTTTACTAATGTAGGTGAGGATATCACAGAGGATAACGAAACATTAGTATATTGGCAGGCATGTCAGGCAGTATGGTTCAATTCACAAATTAGTTTAATGAGTTGGACAGATAGATTTTATGGTGGTCGCTCTGGGGATGCTAGGTTCTACATGAATCTTAAATGTGATGGGGAAGTAACTAAAACATACATGATAGATGCTCCTAATGTCGTTCAGGGTGATGATGGAACAGCAATTAACATGGACCTTGCATTAATTACATGTGTATATGACGGTGGTGCATGTAGTAAAGGTCATGACATAGATATAGTATTTACAAAAATTCAGAAAGTAACAAATAGTGATGATTTTTGGTCCGGTATTAGACTCTACGGATACTATAAAAGACCAGCAGGATACAAAGTAACAGACTATGCTACTAATGATATGAAGTCTGGTACATACGGATTTGGTGCAGCAGGATATTCAAGATTTGGTACAGTTACATTTGGAGAATTAAACTTTAATAATCCATATGTACTAGATGCTAAGTATTATACTACAGAGATAAAAGATGAATTTGTTTTTGAAGGTAACATGTTCCAAATAGGTTTAACAGATGGATTAGATCCTTATAAAACTAAGAACTTTGGAGCATCTAACTACTATATATGTTTAGACCCTTCAAGTAAAACATATATAGTTAATCCAAATGGGGGATACTACGAGGGTTCAAAATCGAATAAATCATATACAAAATATTTAACAGGTATAGATGATATAACTACCATTAGTGTACCAGTGTGGCAGAGTGAGACAGAAGGTAAGTCATTCACAGGCTGGAAACTAAGTGGAAAAGTATACACAGTGGAAACAGATGGAAGTCATAAAGAAGTTACATCAAATGTATTAAATACATCCAGTGAAATAAAGGTATGGCACGCAGGTGGTAAGAACGGTAAATATAAATATCCAGATACATATGGAAATTTATATACAAGTTCAATTTACTACGAAGACTCTGGTGATGCAACTTTAACAGCTCAGTGGAAGGTAGATTGGATTAAAGTAAACTTTGATGGTAATAGACCTTCAGAGGAAACTGCATATAATGTAGAAAATATAGTTCCTGAAAATAAACAGGTATGGGTAGGACAAAAGTACGGTACTTTACCTACACCAACACTTTATGGTTATAAATTCCTTGGTTGGTATACAAAGCCAGCAGCTGGAGATCAAGTAACAGCAGATACAATCTGTAATGTATCAAAGACGCATACATTATATGCACATTGGCAGGATATAAGATTCAATGTCAAGTTCGATTTAAACAAACCAAGAGAACTTG
>JAGALE010000202.1 GCA_017625335.1 Lachnospiraceae bacterium | reverse complement strand
TATAATAAATTACCATTAATAAAAGCTCAGAAGTTTAATTTTATAGTTGAATTAGTTCAAAATAGTGTAATTACAAACGGGTTAGATATCACTAGTACATACGGAACTTACGATAATGAGACGCCTTATGTAGCATATAAGATTTTAAATACACCTTATTGGTTAGAAACTAATAATAATACAGAAGCTATATTTAATGCAATAGTAAAATTAGCAAAACTTCTGGATATGAAATATGATACAGTCAACTTGAGTATAATAAGGAAGGAAGTTAACAGTAGTGATAATATAGAACTTAAGGAGTTTGAGTTTAGTGTAGTTGAGAAGTGGACAGGTATAAAAAATTTAGATGCAGAGCTAAAAAGTAGCTTAAAAGTATCAAAGGTTAATTTATTCGGAGAGATTGTTAGTATTACATCAGTATTTGATATATTAGTTAAATTAATAGAAATATTATTCAAGGTATATGGCATAGGTGCTCTTGAGTATATAATAGGAAACGATGGTACTGGGGTCACAAACAATAAAAATTTATCTGGATACACAATTCATATAATTGAAAATCTAGATTATTATGAATTAACAAATAAAGAAGAGATAGTAGATAAAGATAAGTTAATATTATATACAAATAATAATATTAATAATCAAATAGAATTTCTAAAAGATATCTGTGAAAATTTAGAATTTACAGATGAAGATATCAAAGTAGCACTTATTAAAATGGTTGCAAAAGAAAAGGAGTAATGACATGTATAATATTAGTACAGAATTAGATAAACCAGATATTCAGTATATGCTAAATGAGGCAAAGCGTATGATGAATAGAGGAATTAAACTAAAAGACCTTAGAGATATTTACAACAAATATAATTCTCTAAGGGAAAAACTGTATAAGGATTTTTCTGAAACATATGGAGTATTAAATCCTAACAGTAATCCTCAATTATCTCATTATTTACAGGCAATGAGTGATAAACTAACTTCCATGGGAGCAACCAATGACATTTATGAGATATGTTTTGTAGATGGTAAGTGGACAACTAATAAAGATGCAATGCTTAAATTACATGAAATAGGATATGAATTTGCAACAGACTTATTAATGTATAGACTTGCAAAAAAATATGCTGAGACAGTTGAAGGGCTAATGAAGGCAGCAGATGAAAATGGGATTATACATCCTGAGGTAGCACTTGGTAAAACGAATAGACTTCAATATAAAAAACCTGGTATATTAAGTATTCCAAAGGCAATGTTATGGAATTTAATAGCACCTATGAATGAAGGAAATAAGCTATACTCAGTAGATATTAAAAACCAGGAACCTAATATTCTAATCAATCTGTTAGGTGCAGATGAGCTTAAATCAGCATTAACAGCAAAAGAAGGTTTATATGAGCATCTTTTTTCAAAGGTTTATATTCCTAGAGTAACACTTAATATAGCAGTAGCACCTAAAGGAGTTCAGCTAATTCCAAAGTTATTAAGTAGAGAGGAGCTTGAGAAAAATAACAATATACAGCCTGCTTATTATTTACCACTTAGAGCTAAGTCTAAGTCATTGTATGTTAAAGATAAGAGAGTAGAATTGATTAATCAGTATAACACAATGACAATGGTTGATACACCTGTGGTACTACCTGAAAAAGTAGAAGTTAGCTGTACAGGCGGAGATGTATATGAATTGGATGTTGATTGGATAGACGGAGATAAGGTATATAAACAATCTGGTACATATACAATACAGGGTGTAATTAAAGGTATTGATGTCAAATGTTCAAAGGAAGAACGAGCAGAATTTAAAACAGCTTGGTTGGCAATGACTTATGGAGCATCAAAGCCTGGTATTTTAGCAATGTGTAAATCATTAGATGGCTCTGTTATTTATGATTATTTTAACAATATTGAAGGATTTAAAAAATATAATAGCATGTGTAATAAACATGCTAAGCAGGGAATGCAATATATTAAAACACTATTTGGTACAGTGATGTTCGCAGATGAACCAAATAGTCGTAGATTAAGAAGAGTACTACTTGATTTACCAGTGCAGGGTACTGGGGCAGATATATTAAGTTTATTAATTAAACACTTCAATACAACTCTTAGCAAAAGAGGAATAGTAGATAAGCTTCAAATTTATTATACTAGACATGATGAACTGATTATTGAAGCTGATAGAGATTGGGTAAATTCCGTTGGAGATAAAGCCGTTAAGGCATTATTAACAGATATACTTGAACACCAGATAGATGATTGGACACCTTTTAAGGTGGAGGTCAATGAGGTAACTGAGGGTGAATTACCTGAAATTAGTATTAGTGACATGGAGGAAAGTGAATAGTGAGCAAAGAAAGTAAATTAGGTAAAAAGTTACTAAAGACAAAGGCATTTTGGATTATATTAGCACTTGTATTTGCAATATTGCTAGGAGTTATAGTTAAATACTTGGTAGTTGACAATTCAAATGTATTAACTACCGAGGAAAAATTAATTAAAGAGCAATTAGATTGTACAAATGATGAGGCAGTTAAAGTAACATCACAGATTAAAGAAGTATTTGACATCCAAATTAAAAGTGCTACATTATATGATGATTATTTAGTATTTAATAAAACTGAAGATGGAGAATTTAAGGCATATTTAGTTAAGGATGATAATG
>JAGALE010000201.1 GCA_017625335.1 Lachnospiraceae bacterium | reverse complement strand
GTGTATATTCTATAGTATGGAAACCAACCCGTCTAAAGCATTTCAAATAGCATCTCGTATAGATAGAAATGTAGATGATAGAACAAAAACATTCGTTATGTTATTATATAAAGGCACTGATGAGTATAAGTTCTTCACTACAACAGTAAAACAGCGTGCTAAAGACGCAAGAGACCTAACAATAGATGCTAAAACAACAGTAGACTTCTTCTTTGAATCTATGATGGCAGATGAACTGGAAGATTTAAGAAATGTATAATACCTATTTTAATACATTTGAAATAGGTTCAAATAAAATTTTTAATATATGGAGGATAAATAAAGGACATGAAAAAGAAACTAGTAAGTCTAATAGTAAGTATGACACTTGCATTAATAACATTAACAGGTTGTGGTAAAGATACTGGAAATCCCTTAGATAGTATGAGTAAAGAAGAACTAAAAACATATTGTATGAATTTGGAAGCATCCTACAATCAGTTATCTACTGAATATACACAGCTTGATACAATATATCAAGCATTAAGTACAGAAGAATTACCAAATGCAGCAATCTCATTATCAGGAGATGGCACTGGAAGATATACATTTAACTCTGTAGATAGTAAGATAATTTTTCCTACTTCATTCCAATATCCTGCAGCTGAACCAGTATCAGCAACTGGAAGCATAGATGTAGTAAATAACGTATCAGTTACACCTGGTAGTAACTGGATATTAAAGTTAAATGGCTCAAGTTTAGAGCTTGAACACTCAAGTGGAATATCTGGTACTATAAAAGTTGGTGGAGTTACAGAGACATATGATAAGTCATTACTTCAGTCAGAGGTAATGGAACAGTGGTTTATAAACATGCCAGACAATAGTGTATCATATAAAAACATATTTATTGATAATACAATGTTTGGTGTTCAAGCTGTTACACCTACAATGATTGATAGTGAAAACGCTGTATTAAGATGTGGAATGGTTTCATATGGTGATTACGCAATAACATACATATTTGTTTACAGAGGTGAACAAGATGTAAATAAAGATGAAAGCATAATGAATGTTATTAATACAATAAATATTATGGGAAATAACATCAATGTTGAAAGCTAAAAAATAGGTATAAATAGGTGTTTCATTGATAGTTAATGAAACACCTATTATTTTGCTTTTAAATATTAAAGTAAAATTTAAAAGTTAGGAGATTTACATATATGGATTTATTAGATGATACACTTGATAAATTAGATTTGACAGTTGAAGAACTAGGAGATACAACTGAAAAACTAAAGATAGAAGCAGAACAGGCTGGAATGAATCTATATGGTACAGAGAAAGAAGTTAGACAACATGAAATATTTTATCATTTAACGGCAAGTGATAGAGACCAAGCGGTTACTGAAGGTATAGTACCAAAGGTATATAGGGATTCATCATTTAATGAAGATAAAATAACAGAAAATTTAAGAGCACAATACGTAAAAACAAAGGGGTTATACAAAGTATATAAATATAGAGAGTACATAAATTTATGTATAGGTATACTATCGGCAATTAGAATGAAGCAATTACCATCCCGTAGCTACTTAATAGGTGCACCTAATGGTTTTGGTAAAACAAGTTTCGTAAACGAGTGCTTGATAACATTAAGACGTCAAGGATTTAAGGTTGCACCTTATATATCACTTTGGGAACTTGCTCAGATAAGAGTAGACAATGAACAAAGAATTATGAATCCATATAAGAAATTTAAGGATGAAGGTGGTAATCATTCTTATACAGAACCTAATACAGTAGTTGGGTATTTAAAGAAACCCGAAATTGTAACAGGTCGATTTAGTTATAGTGAATACATAAATGCAGATTGTTTATTCGTTTCATTTACTGATGTAATCAGTAAAGATATTGAATCACATACATTATATCAACTATTAAGTATTAGGGGTGCAAAAGGGTTACCTACAATAGTAATGATGTCAACATCCTTGGAACCTTATGAAAATGATAGAACATTAAAAGAACTTGTATGGGATGAAATAAGAACATATGATGAATTAAAATATTGTTATGACAGAGTATACCATGTATCTTGCTATAAGAGAAAGAGCATAGGATTGGAAAATAAGGATAAAGAATTCGATAAAGATACAGGAGTAGTTAACTAGGAAAGGTATTAGATATGATAGATAGACATGTAGATGTGAAGTGTGGATGGTGTGCAAAAACAGCTACACTTGGAGAATGGAATGATTTAACATATAGTAGATGCACAAACAGAGAAATGAAAAGAGCTTTTATTAATCTTACAGCTGAAAAGGCATTTATGCGTAAATCTGACACATTTTATGAATGTCCTAACTGTCATAAGTGGAGTAGAGGTAGCCAATTATCTATAGTTAATACAAATGATGCTAGACTATTAAGATTGGGTGGAGAGCCTACTATGGGAAATTATGTTAATACATAAAACATAGATGACAATAAATTAACAAATATAAATATTGAAATTACAGATAAAACTAGTTAGTTAATAAACTGACTAGTTTTTAATTTGCTTAAAGATTTATTTTGAAAAATAGCTAGTTTTCAAATAACAATAACTAGTGATTTAATCTACTGTGACAATAAAATTGACCAAAAATTACACATTGTGGAAAATTTTAATATGCATATCGAATAGCATTGATTTGAATATGTGGTAACAATTTTTAAATTAATAATAAAGGAGTGATTCAAATGATTAATCCTAATACAATATATAATGTTACAGGTAGATATATGAGTGGTCAAAAGGTAATAGCTTATCATCTTGTAGGTGAAGATGGAAGTCAAGCTCAAGAAAGTAAAGAAAGAGTAATATACCTTATAGGTAAAGGTGTAATAGCTAATATGCGTACTCAAACAGCGGCTGATAATGAAATAATACTTAGAGGTAAAGGTATAAATCTTAATAAGCTTCCCGTTTTCGACCAGAATAAGCAACAATTTAGAAATAATGACATTTCTCAAGCAGCTGCTAATACAAAAGTTCCAGTGAAAAACAGTGTTGAACACGCAAATGCGATGGGTCAATATAGAATTCTTCGTAGAATAATGTACAAGAGCAAATGTTTAGGATATGAAGTACAGGATTACAGTGGTGCAATAACACGTAAGAAAAGAGAAGATGTTATTAAATTAGCAATACAGAAACTTATAAGTAATGCTGTAGCACAGAAATATAAAGCTGAAGAAGATAAAGAACCTAGAATAATACTTAGAGGAGTAGACTGCGACCTTGGCAAGTTACCCATTTTAATTGTTAATGAACAAGGTAAGATAGTAGACCCTACTAAAGATGCTAGTAAGTTAACAGTTAGAAGTGCATACATGAAACGTAGTGGTATTATCCACGACAAATTAAATAATACTGATATAAAATTTAAAGCTGGAGATTTCATATTATGTGGAGCTAATGGACAAATAACAATAAAAGATAGACTGGTTGTTGAAAAAGAATATACAAAAGATACAGAAAGTAACAAAGCATTATGTGATGATTACTTAGATGTGTCTAGCAATTACATGATTGAAATATTTGGTGCAAAACCTGTACAATTAACATCAAATATGATAAAATCTTGGGTTATATTAAAACCTGTTAAAGCATAATTAAAAATATATTGTAAATAATTAAATTAAGTAGTATGTCATTATTAAAAATATTTAATGACATACTACTTTTTTAATACTATACATAAATTTGGTCATTTAAGAATGTATAATATTCATTTAGGATATTTCCTGCATTTTTAATATTAAATTTTTTATTATGATAAGTTAGTGGATAAATTTTTATTTTAAAAATACAGTTAAATACTATTTTTCGACTATTTACAGTTATAGGTTATTGCATTGGATAAAAAATATATAGGCATTAGAGGTCAAAATTTTTAGTAAAATTCTTAAGGGATTTTTAAATTTATGTGAATAAAGAACTTTAAGGTGTAACTAATTTATTTACATATTACAGCTTATATTAACTACTAGCACTATTTAATTAACCTATAACATTTAATACAGATCATAGTATTAAACATTGTAATATTATATTACAAATTATTTTTAAGATTAGGGGTTTTTAAGTATGGCTAAGGTAGGCGGAAAAGAATTAGTATTGACATCTGACCAACAAATTATATTTAATGAAGCTAAGACGTCCATATCTAAATATAAACAGGCTGCAATACATTTATATCCTGGTGGAGGTAAATCTTATATACT
>JAGALE010000019.1 GCA_017625335.1 Lachnospiraceae bacterium | reverse complement strand
CGCAAGATACTCCTCCGCAGTTTCATAATCAAATTCCGAACCATGCTTTTCAAAATGATCATCAAGATTCTGCTGCTTTCTAAATTCGTATGTAACTTCATTAGTCTCGGCTTCTTCATTTCCACTATCAATGCTTTGATTTCCATAATCACTATCTGATTCATAACTAGCCCCATCACCTGTATCCGTGCTATCCTCACTTGGAGCTGTCAGATAAAATATACCTGCTATTACAAATATTATAACAGCCGCTATAGATGATATTAGCTTCTTATTTTTACTACTCATATGTCAACTTCTCCTCAAATTCCCAGACAGGTAAAGGCCTGTCAAAATAATATCCTTGTGCCATAAAGCAATTATTTCTCTTAATTAGCTTCAGCTGTTCAAGGGTTTCAACACCCTCAACTATACATTCAAAGCCCATATCAGATGCAATAGCAATAATATGCTTCAGCATAGACTGTCGCTTCTCATCATACTTCTTTGTATCCGGCAGATAGCTTCTGTCAATCTTAAGCACCTCCCAAGGCGCTTCTCTAAGCATATTGAGGGATGAATAACCTGTACCAAAGTCATCTACTGATGAAGCTATTCCGTTATTCTTAAGTCCCGTAACCAGCCTTTTAATACTATCAAAATTTTGATCCATGGTTGTCTCAGTAAGCTCAATCTCAATATATTCATGTGGCACATTGTATCTATCAACAATCTCCAATATATTGCTAAGGGTTTTTTGATTTCTTAGATGACGTCTGGACAAATTCACAGATATTCTAACTACCTGTCTACCTTCATCTATCCATCTTCTTAAGTCCTTACACACCTGCTCTAGCATGTAAAAATCCAATTTACATATAGCCTGACTTTTTTCATATACCGGAATAAATTCACCTGGGGATACTACCTCCCCATTATGAACCCATCTGCAAAGAGCCTCTGCTCCTGTTAGCATATAATTCTTTAGATTTACCTTAGGCTGATAATATACCTTAAACTCCCTGTTTTCCAAGGCTTGAGCAAACACATTATGGATGTATTTTTCTCGTTCATCCTTTGCCTGTAATCCATGGTCATAAAATACTATATAATCCATTGCAACTGCATCCTTTGCACTCTTAGCAGCCATAGATATAGCTTCCATAACGTAGTATTTATCCACTCCACTTTCCGGTATCATGAATATACCTGCGCTCGCAGAAACATATACAGTTTCCTCCTCATTAACATATATATCCTGTCCTTTAAGATAATATCTTAATTCGTCCAAGCAAGACTTATGAAACAGAGCCACAAAATTATCCCCACCTAAACGGCACAGCACATGATCCACTCCAAGCTTTAGAGCCAAACCATCTAAAAATCTTCTCATAACCTTAGTTCCATTTGCTCGTCCCAATTGGTCGTTCACCACAGAAAAATTCTTAAGATTAAATCTACATGCTCCAAACAAGCCAATCTCACCGATTTCTATTAAATCATCTATGCAATTCAAGAAGTAATCCAGGCCATTAATCTCTAGCCCTTCATCCTCATTATTAACGGTGTAGTCTATCATTAGCTCCTCCTTAGATAGCCAGCTGTGGTACCTCTATATCAATGTGTACATTATTATCAGCATCTCTTCTCATTTTAACATCTGCTGAAATCTGCTCTATAATAAGTCTAAGCAGTCTTACAGCAATTAAAGATGTATCATCCGGTTCGTAAGAGAAATCCTCGTTTTGTACATAATTTAGAATCTTTTTCCCCTCTTCATCCGGTATTTCAGAATTGTAATCAGTTATGGATATGCATAGCATGGATGCATAGGATTTTTTCTTTACACCAAAATCTACATATAATCTATCAATAGTTTTATATGACAGGAAATAATGCAAAATCCTTACAACCAACTGTCCGATTCTTCCTGCATCACCTAGTAATTTCCCCGGCACATCCTGGTCTATATCCATACGAAAATCTATCTCATCCTGGTCAACTAAAACTATAACCTGCTTGTATATAACATCTCTTAAATCCTTAAGCTTATAGTCAGTTTCTCTAATCTCTATCTTACCATCCAAATGCCTAATATAGTCTATAACATCTCTAACCTCCTTAGGCATCCTGGTTTGGTCCATATCATTATAGGACTCCATAATAAATTCAGCCTGTGCTCTGGCAGCATTCTCCATTCTTCTACTCTTTTGAAGAGCTAAGAAATTATGATAGGCCATCTCAGACAAACTACCTGCTATACCCTCTAAGAATTCAGCAGCCTTTTCCACATCATGAAACTCTAGCTGTCTAGCCTTGTTTGCCTCACTAATAAATATTTCCGGACTTATCCCCAACTCTTGAGCTATGGAAGTCATCTTTTCCTCATCAACTTCCTCGGTTCTTACCTGACCTCCGATAAAGCTTCCTATCATCTTTCCTTCTAGCATTATAGGCGCAGCAAAATCAGTAAGCCCCGCATGACAGCTATATACTGTAGCGCGCTTATTCTCCAGAGTCATTACGGCTCCGTTCTTGTCGCACTCCTCACATCTTCTACAGCCCAGTCTTGTAGTTCTTACTAAATTGGTACAAAAGTTAGTGAATCCACTGCCTTCAGTAATAGGTATTCCATTTTCATCAGTTGTCAAAGCTGCCATACCTGTGTATCTGGAAAATTCATCCTGAATCTTCTGCAAAGCTTTAACATCCATAAGGTCAACTAAACGTACATCCTTCATAAATATTACCTATAAATCCTATAATCTAACCCTAATATCTCACTTATTCTCATATGCAAACCATAAGCAAAATATCAACACACTCATATTAATATTTTAACACGAGAAGTCTTTACTGACAATAATCATTGATGGCAAAACAGCAAAAAAAGAAGCCATACATAAGTGAATAATTCTCTTACTTATGTATGACTCCTTTTACCTGTCCTCACTGAATAGACGGGGATTTATATAAGGGCTGATTACTCAGCTTACTTATCCTTTATCCATTCTATGAATTATGTTATTTCCCTAATTATTCTTACTTCTCTTCCTTGTCATCAAGCTTCTTCTCAAGCTTTGCTAAGGTATTAGCTGCAAATGTACGTCCACCTACGCCAAAAGCGATAGCAATTGCTATACATACTGCTGCGATAATTAAGATAAATGTAGTCTCTACCATAGCACCTGCAATACCTAACTGACTTAAGCACATAAATGCTGTTACAACATAGATTGCAACCTTTGCTGTAAGAGCACCTCCCTTTGCATTAGGAGCCTTCTTAACGATTGCGTTCTCAGCTGCATTTGCTGCGAATAAACCAATTGCAAGGATAATGATTGTGCTGATTACTGCTGGTAAGTAAGCAATAACTGTTGCACCGATATTATTCAAGATTGCAAGATCAAGAACATTGATACCCTGAACGATGAAGATAACAACGATTACATACTTAACAACCTCGCTTAAAATCTTAGAAAGGTTAATGTTCTTATCAGCATTACCAGTAATCTTCTCAATTAATGTATCTGCTCCAACACCTGCAAGAAGGTTCTGAAGAAGTGTAGCTACAAGCTTAGCTATAAATACACCAATTGCAACGATGATGATTGCTCCAAGTACATTTGGAAGCATAGCAAATATAGTTGAAACGATTTCGTTAGCAGGTCCTGATATAGCTGCAATCTCAAGCTGATCTAAAGCTGAAGTAACAACTATTAAAATAATAAGACCATATACAACGTTAGCGATAACATTTGAGAAAGAATTACCCTCAGTTGCTGTGATACCAGCCTTCTCCTGAAGAGTGTCAACCTTAATAGCCTTAAGAACTGGAACAAGGAGTTCCTTTACAATGTTTGCTATAAAGATACCAACAACTACGATGATACCAGCTGCAATAAGCTTAGGGATAAACTCAAGGAATGAGTCAACCATATTAGTGATAGGAGCTGAAACGCTCTGCATACCAAGCTTGTCTAACACACCTGGTAAGAAAAGTAAAAATGTTACAAAGTAAGCAAGCTTAGCTACAAACTCAACTGAGCTGTTAGTTGCAGTATCTTTAACACCTAACTTTCCTAAAAAGCCCTCTGCGTTGATAGCCTTAAGAAGCTTAGTCACAAGTGACTTAACAATCTTAGCTGCCACGAATGCAATTATAAGAAGTACAATTGCAAAGATGAAATTTGGTACCTGATCAAGTAAATCCTGGAAAAATCCCTTTACTGAATCCATCTGTAAAAACCCTCCTTGGTTAATTATAATATTTCGTGGTAAAATAATATGCCGATATATGTCAAAACGTAATCGGCAGTGTGCATATTCTCCTATAAAATATACGAAATCTATGCAACTCTTACGCCACGCTATGATATATATCGGCATTTAATTGACTTTAGTAAAGTTCTATTTGAAACTT
>JAGALE010000200.1 GCA_017625335.1 Lachnospiraceae bacterium | reverse complement strand
GTGATTTCCCACGTCAACATTTGATATTATATTATACGGGGCCGGCTGTGTCAATGAATTTTTTTACAAAAAATGTATCTTTTTTCAAGCAATTGGCCGGTTTCCCTATATAAAGTGTTCCTAAATTAGGCACATACTAAATGTTGTAATTAGCCCTGCCGACAGCCTCACAAAACAAGTTTGCTCGGTGTCGCGGCATTCGCCGTATTGCCCAATGAATAAATATGCTCTTATGTGTGCAAGCCCCCAACGAGCATTATTTATTCATCGTTCATCATGGCTCATTGCAACGCGCATACTCAATCCCAACCAAAGTTAGTCCGCAGGCCTCCGCCTTTGGTCCTGCTGCCGCTCTATCTCTTGCTTCAAGTATCTCCTTTACATGCTCTGGCTCATACATTCCCATTCCACACTTAAGGAGAGTTCCCATTATGATTCGCACCATATTATATAAGAATCCATAGCCCTTTATAGTCATGGTAACCATATTTCCCTCTTTGGAAAATGTTATCTCTGTCACACGTCTTACAGTATTTTCCACCTGGGTTCTGGTTGAACAAAATGACTTAAAATCATGCTCTCCCACCAAGTAGTTTGCAGCCTGCTGCATCTTATCTATATCAATATTGTAATATACAAATTTGGAATAAAGCCTCACCATAGGGTTTGGAAATCTTGCATTCCATATCCTATACTGGTATGTCTTTATGGTATCACAAAATCTTGGATGAAAGTCATCTGCCACCTCACAGGATTCTTGAATCCTTATATCCTCTGGCAGTCTTTGATTAAGGGCAAATGAAATCTTCTCCGCAGGTATTCTAGTTTCAGTATCGAAAACAGCTACATTTCCCAAGGCATGAACTCCTGAATCTGTACGACTTGCTCCTATAACCTTAACATCCTCCCTGAGGAGCTCTGACAACTCTTTATTAAGAATTTCCTCGATTGTTATTCCGTTGTCCTGTATCTGCCACCCGTGGTAATTTGTACCATCATAGGCAACAATTAATTTTACTCTCTTCATTATATCTCCATCCTATAGCAGGCCTAGGTTCTCGATTTCCTGCTTTTTACTCTCTAATTTATGTATCTCGTTGGCATTGTCTGCTATTTCTCTGGCAAGCTCTCTTCTCTTCTTATAAAGTGGTGTAAGACTATGGGTAAATGCATAATCCTGAATCTGCTTATGATCATGCTCCACCAAATAAAGTACAAGAGGCATTCTGCACACTGTAAATAGCCAAAACATATATGGCAGCATTATAGCACACCATACCACACCTAATATATGCATAACCGGTCCTGAGAACATACTAACTATAATAGTAAGTATTGTTCCAATTAGTATAAATGCTGTGATTTTATCTCTAACATCAATAATTCCAAGATCTATATCTATTATGCCATCCTGAAGCTTTTTATCCTCAAGCTCTAGCCTCACCTTTTCTCTTTCCGCCATCCTAAGCTCTTCCGTTACATTCTTTAGCATTTCCTCAGCCTGAACATTACTGATTTCTTCTTTTTTGATACTAAATGATAAGCCTGATTTGGAAGCTTGAGGAATAGCGCTGGCAGGCTTCTCCCCTAAGAACACCTTTGCTTTTTCCTCTAGTAGCTGAGTTCGTAGGTATAGCTCTCGTTCTCTCTTCTTAGCACTAAGATGCTTAATCTCATCTTGGATGGTCTTAAGCTCTGTCTTAAGTACAGTTATTCTTTCCTCTGATTTTCGTCGTTCTGTATCAAAGGTTACTGAGCCCTTATCCTCATCCTTATTTCTTGAAAATACATTAAATTTACCAAGCATCTTTAGCTCCGGAAGCCAAAGCTTTATGCATACTATGCCGCAGAAGAAAAATCCCAGCAGGGATAGCAACATAGAAATCATCACTCCTTCGGAGTATCCTTCATTTTTATGCTCTATTATACTTGAGACAAAACCCACTATACAGCCTAGCTCCACCAAGGTAAATGGAACGATATACATCATCCTGGACCTTGCCTTTGATGCGGTAAGCTTCCTTCTTCTATGAATATACTTTAGCTTAAACTCCTCATTGCAAAGCTCTAGGTCTAGCATTACCTTACTTTCTCTACATCTATTTAGTCGGTCTGCAACCTTTATTAACTCTTCATCTTCACACTGCGACAAGTCCCAACCCATATTATTTCTCCCCTTGTAAATATATTTTCCCCTTGGCATTAATCTAAAATTTAATGGCCAAAAATATTCCAAGCACCACCACAAGTAGCGCTAACACATATCCTATCACATCTCCCATATCATACACAAGTGGCTTAAGCTTTGTTCTACCCTTGCCACCGATATAGCATCTAGCATCCATAGCCTCACCAAGATTTGCAGCTCTGTCTATGGAGTTTTGAAACAAAGGAACTAAAACCTTACTCATTGCTTTAAGTCTCTTAATTGGACCACCCTTTTTGAACGATGCTCCTCTAGCCTCCTGGGCCTTCATTATTCTATCTAGCTCCTGACTAAGCACTGATAGAAATCTCATGGCAATGGTTATGCCCATGGCTACATTTCCACTTAAGTGAAAGCATTTTTCCAAACCATCTGTAAGCTCTGTAGGGGTTGTGGTATACATCAAAAGGGATGACATAAATATCATCAATACCATACGCCACACAACAAACCCAAACTTAATCAATCCATCAGCAGTTGCCGTAAGTCCTAGTATACTTACACCACCTGTGCCTGGTGTGGTAAATATATTGATTGCGGAGCAAAGCACCACAACAACCAATATACTCCTACAGCCTTTTACCATATGGCTTACAGGAACCCTACTCATAATAACTGCCACAATGAAGACAAGGGTAAGCATGCCGAATAAGGCTACATTTCTATCTAGCAAAAGCAATATTATATATGCAATTGTAGCTCTTATCTTAAGCCTTGGGTCAAGTCTGTGCATTAAGGAATCTGCACTATAGTACTGACCTAAGGTTATGTCCTTTAACATACTTACCTTAACTCCTTGCCGTTAATCTACCTCGTAAGCTTACTATGCTTACGTTTTAATACTTTAACATCAATTCATCTTAATATCTTAACTTTAATATATTAACTCAATTTTCTTGACACCTGTTTGTATGCTATTTGATACATGCTTTACATCAGTATATACCTACTATCTGATACAGTTAATGATATTCTCTACTCCCTTAGTCATAGCAGTCTCAACACAGTCCACCGGCATACCGGCTAATCTTAAGCTAATCAAAAGCTGCATTACAACAGGAAGGTTGGCCATAGTAGCTGTGTCAGGTGTGTATCTCATTACAGATTCTTTAGCAGTCTCTCCATTGACCTTATCCTTACCACCAATACAGCTGTCATACCACTGCTTATAAAAGCCCATAGCCACATCTCCATCATAGCTAAGCTTTCCACCTTCTAAGACAATCAATCTATCTGCCCTATCAGCAATAGTCTCAACATCATGAGTAACCATTATAATTGTAATTCCCGCTTCCCTGTGAAGGGCATCAATTATATCAAGCATCTCCTTTTTACCTACCGGATCAAGACCTGAGGTTGGCTCGTCAAGTATCAGATACTCCGGCTTCATGGCAAGCACCCCGGCTAAAGCTACTCTCTTCTTTTGACCACCACTAAGCTTATTTATAGGCATATCGTAGATGTCATCCGGAAGTCCCACCAGCTTAATTGCCTCATAGGCACGCTTTTCAGCCTCAACCTCGCTTACTCCCACATTTCTAGGTCCAAAGACCACGTCCTCGTATACATTTTTCCCGAAGAGCTGCTGACTGGCATATTGGAATACATAGCCTATTTTGCACCTTAGGGCTTGTATATCGGTAGTCCTGTCATTTACATCTATTCCGTCCACATATACAGTACCTGAAATTGGTTTAAGCAGTGCAGGAATGTGCTGTAAAAGTGTGGACTTTCCTGTTCCTGTAGCACCAACCACTGCCACATATTCACCCTTGCCCACGCTAAAGGATATATCCTCTAGAACCTTCTTCTTACCATAACCGCAGGTAAGCTTGTCCACTAGGATAGCATTTACAGGGTCTATCCTTCTGTGTTCTGCCATAGGAAGTGGCATTTTCACATTAAGCTCAAAGGAATACGGATGCTCCTTCTTAATACGGGCAACCATATCCTCCACTGTAAATATACTTTTATCTCTTATAACATTATTCTCTAGAAGTATCTCCCTAATTTTCACTATCTCAGGATAGTCTAGTCCGTAGTCAAAAAGCTTGCTATCCTTGGAAAATATACTTTCCTTCCTGCCCTTTGCAACCAGCTTGCCCTGATGAAGCAGATAAATTGTATCTGCATATAGAAGCTCCTCCATCATATGAGTAATCATAATTATGGTTATACCTAGCTTTTCATTAAGCTCCTTCATAGTCTTAATTATCTCTAATCTAGACCTTGGATCTAGCATACTGGTGGACTCATCTAAAACTATACACTGTGGCTTCATAGCAAGCACACCTGCTATGGCAACCTTTTGCTTTTCACCACCGCTTAATTCATTTATCCTTCTATCCACATATTTTTCGACACCATCAGCTCCGGCACCATAAGCCACAAGTCCTGCCTGCTCCACTGCATTTATTACCCGGTCCCATAGCTCCTCCTGAGCCACACCTAGATTCTCCGAACCAAAGGCCACATCCTCTGACACCACACTTCCTATAAGCTGGTCGTCCGGATTTTGGAACACCATACCTACAGTCTTTCTAATATCAAGAATGTTGTCCTCATCTAGCGCATCCCTGCCACCGATTACAACCGTACCCTCAATAGGCACTAGCAAACGATTTAATATCCTTGCAAATGTGCTCTTACCGGAACCATTCTTGCCACACACACCGATAAATTCTCCCTTTCTTGCATCAAAATTAATCCCACGGATAGCGTTAATCATATCTGTGAGATTACCCTCTTC
>JAGALE010000199.1 GCA_017625335.1 Lachnospiraceae bacterium | reverse complement strand
TTCATCACAGTAGCTACTTCCTTCGGTTATACCGGATAATAATAAGTTCATATCATAGTTTTTAATTGTTTCATAAAAATTAGTTGAACCAGTTAATCCTATGTTTACATTACCTACTCCTGCCTTATATGTATTCATTAATTCTGTGTCAACCTCTTCAGATGTAGAATAATTTGTTATTCCCACTAAATTAACTGTTAACTTAGCATCTTCTGCAAGCTTTTCTTCTGTGTATGCTTTATATGCTAATGCTTTTTCATCACCATCATTAATCAGCTTAACCATTTTCTTACCATATGTTTCCTCAATATACTTCATTATATCTGCTGATTCATTAATAGTAAGTGTAACAGATTTACCTCCTATATATTCTGCACCATTTACTTGATTTACTATATCAATACTATCGTTAGGTCCCAATACATAATATGTAGGAGCTACTTTAGCTAATTTATTAAGAGTACTAATACTACTATTACATTTACCATTTGAGTTGGATAAGTTACCAGTTACTACTATAGCGTCAGGTTTTTCTCCTTTAGCAGTACCAACTACTTGACCTGTACTATTCTCTAGATTATTTATATGTACTATTTTGTATCCATTATACTGTTTTGGAATACTTGATAAAATAAATGTTTTTTCACTTACGTGAAGCATAAAAAAGATGTTAACTACTGTAACTGCTAATGCTGCTAATATTATCATTCTTGGAAACCAATGTAATAATCTCTGCATATTGTTTATCTCCTTATCTTAATCTATATCTATGTTTCCTGTACAATTAGGAAATTGTCTACAGCTCCAAAATCTATGTCCAAAATTAAAACTTCTTTTGCTTGATTTAACATCCATCTCGGAACCACATATAGGACAACGTGGAGCAAAATATGTTTTAATTATATAGTCTATACCTTCCATATCACTATCACTAATGATATCTATTTTTGTTCTTATTCTTACTAATGGTATCCCACATTCATAAAGGGCTTGCCTAACAAACATGTCTCTTTGTTTAGCCTCGTCAGTGTCATGTGTATAATCATCTAATTCCACAACACAAATTGTATTAAAATTCTTTCCATCGCATAATAAGAAATCAACATGTTTATAACATATTTTAAAGAAGTCTCTGTCCGAATATGCTATATCTTTATCTATTTCAATTATATCTGCTAATCTTACTTTCGGGAATATTACTACATCCTCTTGTATAAAGTTTTTCATATAATGAAATAATTGACCCTCAGCTCTTGTTAATATTTTATCAGATGCCTTATAAGGAAAAGTATTAAGTCTTCTAGCTTTTTCTCTTTCTATTTTTATTTCTAACTCTTTCTTATTATAAGCACCTAAAAAAGTATTTTTATCTGTATCTAAACTATTGGAAGTTATAATTGGTTTATTTATTTTACCTGTTTCTTTATTTATTAGTGTTCTCTCTTTTATTATCTCTGGTACTTTAGCTATTTCTTTTGTTATATCATCTCTTACATTGTCTATACTCTTTATTTGCATTTCTGCATCTATTTTTAACTCAAGTGTAGTATCTACATCTTCATTTGTATTAATCTTTAATATATCATCAAATGTTAATTGCTCAAACTGTATATCCTCTACATAAGTAGTATTTTGCTCCTTTATCTTGGCTTTTCTTTTTCTTGTTGCCATGTGTATCTCCTATTATATCTACGTAATTCTTTAATATCTTGTATATTATAACGTATTGTTGGGTATAAACTCTATTTATGTTTATACCCAACCCATCTAATACCTAAGCATTTATAAATCGTTTTCGCCATAATTCTGAATTCTCATCTGTGTTACTTTTTATTCTATTGAGTACAACTGCTACCCACATTGCTGTTGTATCAAATCTACTGTCATGGAATAAATTATCATCTGTTGTATTAAATAATTGTTTTGCCATGGCTGATACAGCTTGTTCATTTATACTTAATGAACTGATTACTTCAGATAACTTAGGATCCTTAAATTTATTAGGATTTGTCTTATATGGTATTTTAACAATATCCTTGAAATACTTCATTGTACATAATACCTGAGCTGGTTTAAATACATAACCGCATCTCCAAAATTCAATACTCATAAAATTCATATCAAATTTTGAATTATGAGCTACAACTATCCTATCATTCAAGTCTTCATATATCTCATCTGCATAATCCCAAAATACTTTTCCATCTGAAAGTTCTTTGTAATCTGACTCGTCTTTTCCTATGACTGCTTTTGCACCATCATCAATTTTATCAACTGTAAAGTAAAAGTTTTTAGCCTTAACACCATCTGTATCCTCTATAATATAGGATAGCTGACAAATCTGACCAGGTACAAATCCTGTGGTTTCTGTGTCTAAGTACACAACACCTTGTCTCATTTGTTTATCCTCTCTACTTATTATTTATTTTATTTAGTAGTACATTAGTTCATCAATTAAATCTGTGAATACTGTAGCAAACCCACCAACTATTCCAATAATTACATTTAAAATGATTAAAACCACACCAACTATGATTGTAATTTTACATCTCTTAAACCATTTCTGGTAATCCAGCATTCTTCCTTCTTTATATGCATTATTACCAAGACATGCAAATATAATTAATAGAATGCCTACAACAGGCACTGTAATACCTCCGCCACAGCAGCAACAACAGCCAATAACTGTTAATATTATACCTATAACTAACCAAAGTGTGTATTCAGGTGCTTTTGACTGTGTAGTCTGTGAATTACCCATCTGAGAATCATATCCCTGAGGACCATACCCCTGAGGACCATATCCCTGATTCATCTGCTGTCCGTAACCATTATTCATATTAGATCCACCATAATTAGATGCTTTATTCACGTTAACCTGTGGATCTCCTTGAATATTCTGCTGTGTGTACCCATTATTCATGTTATTATCCATAATAATGTCTCCTTTCAATTATTGCTTAATTAATAATATTTCAGTTGGAGCTAACCAACTAAACCATTCTGTATTTCTTAACAACATAAATGCTATAAATACTATTAAATATCCATACAATATGTAGTCTAAATAGTTAGAAAATTCATTAAATTTAATAAATTTAATTGATTCCTTTATGTAAATAATGACTGTTGGTAGGATAATAGTAAAAGTCAATATGTTATATCTGAATGCCTGATAAATATCTCCGTTTAACAATGCTACTGCTTGCCTTGTAACACCACAAGTTGCACAATAAAAACCAGTTGTCTCATATATAGGACACTTTACACTGTAGGGTGTATTTATCTTCAGCCATAATATACCTAATCCAATTAACCCCAGTAGTATTGGTAATCCCACCAATACTACTGTTCTTTGTTTCTTTGTCAAAGTTAACTCATATCCTGGCTCTAACAATCTATTTATAAATTGTTTTATTTTATCCATGCTGCCATTTAAACCTAAATAAGTCTATCTAATGATTTCTGACTTCCCCATCTACATTTCTCTGTACATTTGATTATGTTACATTTTGTACAAGGTGCTCCATCTTTAGTTACTGAGTTAAGTAACTTCTTGTTATATTCTGATAAATTATCCTTATGTGTAATAAATTCCCACATAAGTTTTTCTGTCATCATCATGATTTCAAGCTGAGCTCTACCACAAAGTCTTTCCTTACATTTAAGTACAAAATCTTCAAATAATCCCTGTTCTACAACCTGTACTAATGTCCCTTGTGGATAATATTTTCCTACCTCGTACATATCTTTAAGCCATTCTTTTTTAAGTCCTGCTTCCTTTACAATTTCAGGAATATAGTATCCGTATTCATTTGGTTTATCTCCGCTAAATATTATTCTTACTCTTAATGTTCTATGTCTCTGACACTGTGCTACCTGTGCAAAACTTGCTTTATATTTTGATGTATATGTATCTCCAAAATATGTTGATCCAATATCCTCTGTAATTCCATGCTGCACAGGTAAAAACCTTAAGTATTCTTTTTTATTTTCAAATACTAATCTATCATCAACCAATGGAGCTAACTCACCTAAGAATTCATCAACTACGTTATGTAATCTCTTGTTAAATTCTCCATCCATGTTTTCCAAGCTGTCCTTTAATTTATCAAAGTAGTCAACTACATAACATAATTCTCTATAGCTAACTGTCCAGCTCATTACAGTAGGGGTAAATACACTAAGCATGTAACGTGCATTTTCCATTGCCAGTTTGTAAGAAGGAAGTGTCTCTGATGTTTTTAAATCAGCTAGTACTTCATAAGCATCCTGCAGTTTACCTTCAGAACCTAGTAGCTTAAAACTCTCATCACTCACAAGTAACTTATTGTCCTTTACAAGTGTAATCTTATCTATACCAAACTTCTTGCATAATCTTGTGTTTAATATGTCATCATCCATATCAGGATAAGTCGCTAAGATTAACTCTTGCATCTTAACTTTCCATTTTTCATATTTTAATTGCTCAGTCTCAGTTTCAGGCTTCATTAAAGTGTATCTTGCACTCTTTTCTGATGTAGTATATACATTGATACTATTAAGTATCATAGCTAAAATCTTAGGAATTCCTGTAAACAGGAATGTTATGTGCCCATGCTCGTATACACTATGATGTCCATTTGATGCTGTAAATTTAGCTTTTTTAATAGCTGCATCATCATCCTGAATGGCTTTATCTAAGTAATCATCTGGCATATAACATATACCTGCCATTTTCCCTGCTAGTATTGTATTTTCTCTATCTAGCTCTAATTTTTTTGAAATGTCTTTAACTTCTTCTGTTTTAGCAATTACTTGTACTCTCATGTTTTTCTCCTTTATATCATTTATAATTCTATAGCTTTAATATTACATTGCTCTTCTAAGAATTTAACCACCTGAGTTATTTCATCATTTGATACTCTAACATATGCTTTATCAGTAATTTTAACTGATTTTACAGGTTTAACATTATTCATATAATCCGATTCATTTATATGAATTTCATATGTCTGCATTCCTTTAATTATTAGCCTTCCAGGAACTGGTATGTATTCTATACTTTCTATATCTACTAATTTATATTTGTGTACTATTAATCTACCAAAAGCATTATCATGTTTCATAATAAGCTCATCATTTAATACCTTAATACTACATACAACTTTTCTGCATACTGTATCTTTGTACAATGGATCCATAAATATTTCAACTAATGTTAATAAATACAATATTAAGAACATCATTGCAAACCAATCTATCCACTTATCAGGACTTACTGTATTTAGTATTACAATACATAAGATTCCATATATTGCATATAATATTGACATATGTAATCTCTGTGTATTTCTGTTTACATCTCTACGTTGCATATCAATAGTTTCAAATACGCAAGAACTATTCTCAATATGTAATTTTAAGGGTCTTTTAGTAAATTCATCCTCATTACAATCATCTAATTCTGCTTCACTACCATTATCCACTAAACTATCATTTTCAATATCGAGTTGATCTACTATATTTTCCTGCTTATTGTCTGAATTACTTGCATCAGCCTCATTTTTTGAAACTTGTGTTGAATTTGCATACATTTTTGCTTCACGCATTATTTCACTAAGTAACATGGTTAACTGTCCCATTTAAGCATCTCCTTTGTTTTTATATTTTTGTATCATAAAGTTTATACATTATCCTACGTGCATCAATACCATCCTTCAGTCTAAACAACTTATTAAATTCTTGATATCCTCTATCTACATAATGTTTATGTAAAATATCCAAATAGTCATCTTGTGTTATATCCATATAATTTGCTTCATTTGTAAAATCTGCATATGCTAATAATGTAGCATTAGGTCTACATAATGAATATGTATGTATTATATCACATATATTATCATGTATCCAAGTGGAAATACCAAGGTTTCTAAATTTTCTATGTACAAATATTCTATCTATAACTGCTATTGTTGCATCACTATAATCATTTCTAATTGTATTTACTATGTGATTACCAAGTCTTAATGCAGCTACTAGTAGTCCAGATTCATCACCCTTCTTACCTATTATTTCCATAGACTGCTCATTTTTACTTTTACTAA
>JAGALE010000018.1 GCA_017625335.1 Lachnospiraceae bacterium | reverse complement strand
GCTTTTTGACTTCCCGCGGGTATACAGCACCACTCTCCGCCATCCTATACCCGCCCGGACTTGCTTTTTGACTTCCCGCGGGTATACAGCACCACTCTCCGCCATCCTGTACCCGCCCGGACTTGCTTTTTTGCTTCCCGCGGGTATACAGCACCACTCTCCGCCATCCTATACCCGCGCACACTTGCTTTTTTGCTTCCCGCGGGTATACAGCACCACTCTCCGCCATCCTGTACCCGCGCACACTTGCTTTTTGACTTCCCGCGGGTATACAGCACCACTCTCCGCTATCCTGTACCCGCGCACAAAATAATCCCCTCACTAGCACACTAGCGAGGGGATTAAAATTACAAAATCTCACAACAGCCTTCTTGGCCCTATTCAGTTCTAAGAGCCACAACCGGATCCTTCTTAGCTGCGCTTCTTGAAGGAATAATTCCTGATATAAGAGTAAGACATACACTTATTATAACAAGAATTATAGCTGCCGGAACCGGAAGTACCGCATTAAGCTGTTCTATCTTTGTAAGGTGGTGGATAATCATATTCACTGGTATACAGAGAAGATATGTTACCACTACACCTAAAAGTCCTGATGCAAAACCAACTATCATAGTCTCTGCATTGAACATTCTTGATACATTCTTCTTAGATGCACCAATTGCACGAAGGATACCAATCTCCTTGGTACGCTCCTGTACAGAGATAAGTGTGATTACGCCAATCATTATAGATGATACCACCAGCGAAATCGCTACGAAGGCAATAAGCACGTAAGTGATAGCATTAATAATTGTTGTTATTGATGACATCATAATTCCAAGATAGTCTGTGTATTTAATCTGCTGAAGCTCTTCCACATTCTTGTTGTAGTTTTCGATTGCCTCAGTGATTATGTCCTTATTTTCAAATGATGATGCATAGATATGCATTGCTGCTGGATGCTCCTTCTCCACATAACCCATAGACTTAAGGTTAAGCTCGTAGGTTGAGTCTGAGAACTCCACTATCTCATCATAATAAAGTGCACACTGTTCCTCAGTATAATTAGGAAGTGCCATCTCAAGTCCTGCAATAAGCTCCTCTGGCTGCATAGCTGCCATCTGAGTCATAACATTTTGAGCGTACTCCATCTTAATCTGCTCTGCAATAAGCTGGCTAAAGATTTCCTCAAGCTCCTCGTCAGACATATTTGCAAGGTAGTCCTGAATTTCGTCCTCGGTTACACCCACCTGTGATGTAAGACCCTGCATCATAGCCATCTCTATATCTTCTCTAGTCATTCCAGCAAGGGCACCAGTTACCTGCTGCTCAAGGAATGCTGGGTCAGGAATACAGTTGATAGCAAGAAATGCTGCTGCCTTATCCGCCGCATTCATATCATCTATAAATGCTCTAAATGCCTCTTCCTTCTGGGCATTAGTTAGTGTTCCTGTTGTTGTATCGAATGGCAAGCCTGTAATTACATCCTTGTCAGGATTTGCAAGCTGTGCGTCAATTACCTCTGCATTTTCAGACTTTTCTATAAGATAATCTGTAAGCATACTAGTATAGCAAATGCTTCCTGTAAGCATAGTTGTATCTGCATCCTCCTTTGGACGCACAATACCTACTACCTTAAGTGGAAGTCCATTATCATATAAATACTTAAGTCCTGCCTCTGTCTCTCTAAGATCAGTATAAAGACCAGTTTCCTCATCATATGAATAGCAATCAGCATTCAATATAGTTCTGTATTCTCTGCTACAGATTTCCTCGTAGGTCCAGCTTTGTAGCTTCTGCTCACCAAGCTCTCCAGCACCAACTGCTGCCTGACTGATTTTGTCCATATCCTCAAATGGAAGAATTCCCAATGTGTAAAGAACCACATCATCAAGCTCATTGTGTCTGTCAACTACAAGCACAACCTCGTCATAGCTGTTAGGCCATGCACCATATACCACATCATACTGCTCAAGTATAAGGTCATTAACCGGTGCTCCGTCCTTACCAGGAAGAAGCTCCTGCCAAAGAGTTGTTCCCATAGTACTCATAGAACCCATAGATGTTGACTGTGTAAGGCTTGACATAGATGACATAGCAGTCATATCCACATCAAGATACTTTATCATAAGGTCAATCAACACCTGCTCTAGGTTAGTATCCATAATCTCTCCATCTACATTTTCTGTGTAGATAAGAAGATTCAAATCATATGTATACTGAATACCATTTACCGCTTTGCTAAGGTCAGTGCTTTCATCAGCAACCTGCTCTAAAAGATAAGCGTTAAATGCTTCAAGGTCATTTTCACTTTCCTGCACATTGTTCATGGCATCTATCATGTCATAGAGGGCCATCTTCTTGTAGACCGCATCATTTTCATGCTCCTCGTTATCAGCAGTTACATTCATAAATGCATCGATAAGGGCTGACATCTCAACAGTCTGTGCCTCAAGAGTAAGCGGGTATGCGGAAAGAGTGCTCTCCTGCACATCATTTATGTACTTAGTCATACCTGTTGATATGGCAAGTATCAAAGCTATACCAATGATACCTATAGAACCTGCAAAGGATGTAAGTAATGTACGACCCTTCTTAGTGAAAAGGTTTTTAAGAGAAAGCATAAATGAAGTCCAAAACTTCATAGATGGCTTCTTCTCTTTCTTTTTCTTATCCTTACTAGCTTCCTTTTCCTCAGCAATTCGCTTATCCTCTGCAGCAATTTCCTCATCTGTAAGCGGAGCAGAATCGTCTGTGATAAGTCCGTCAAGCATTCTAATTATTCTTGAAGAATACTCCTGAGCAAGCTCTGGGTTATGTGTAACCATGATGATAAGCCTGTCCTCAGAAATCTGCTTCAATATATCCATAACCTGTACGCTAGTCTCTGTATCAAGAGCACCTGTTGGCTCATCTGCAAGGATAATATCAGGGTTATTTACAAGAGCTCTTGCTATAGCAACTCTCTGCATCTGTCCACCAGACATTTCACTTGGCTTCTTATTAAGCTGATCACCAAGTCCTACATCGATAAGGGCCTGCTTTGCTCTAGCTCTTCTCTCTGCCTTAGATACACCTGAAAGAGAAAGTGCAAGCTCAACATTTTGAAGAACTGACTGATGCGGAATCAGGTTATAGCTCTGGAACACAAATCCTATAGAATGGTTTCTATATGCATCCCAATCTCTGTCCTTATACTCCTTAGTTGACACACCATTGATTATAAGGTCACCCTCAGTATAACCATCAAGTCCTCCAATGATATTAAGCATTGTTGTCTTACCACAGCCTGACTGTCCAAGAATAGACACAAACTCAGCCTTACGGAATCTAAGGTCTATTCCCTTCAAGGCATGAACCACACCATTACCGGCAGGGTAATCCTTCTTTATGCCTTTTAATTCTAACATTTCATTACCTCCTGTTAGGTAGAAAAATTTAGTTTCACATTAAACAATTATTTTCAAACCATTTCAACTTATAATATTTATGTACGTATGTCAAGTTTTATGAACAAATTTTATATGAAATATTTGTGAATGGTTTTGAAATCATACTTTTTCTTTGTGGATTGGGTTATATGCTTGCATCTCCTTGCTTTTTGGCTTTCCTGCGGGTATACAACGTCACCCACCCACATCCTATACCCGCGCATGCTTCTTTCTTAGCTTTCCGCGGGTATACAGCATCACTCTCCACTACCCTATACCCGCGCATACTTTCTTTTTAACTTCCCGCGGGTATACAGCATCACTCTCCACTACCCTATACCCGCGCATGCTTTCTTTTTAGCTTCCCGCGGGTATACAGCATCACTCTCCACTACCCTATACCCGCGCATGCTTCTTTTTTAGCTTCCCGCGGGTATACAACGTCACCCACCCACATCCTATACCCGCGCATGCTTCTTTCTTAGCTTTCCGCGGGTATACAACGTCACCCACCCACATCCTATACCCGCACATGCATTCTTCCAACTCTCTAGACAAAATACATGTTTTTATTGACATTTTCATTTTTTAGTTTTATATTTTATTCATGTTCATTATTCTAGATAATCAATTTTAATATTTACAGATTATTCTATCTATTTTCAAGGGACCAACTTTTATTTGTGCATATGGATGGTTATTTGTTGTGCCATTTTATAAATTTCGTCTCCATATAATCATTCCTCATTTTTGCATATCAATGATTTTTCATTTGAAAGGAGGTATTGTTACGTTTTACAATACATTATTAAAAGAACAAAAGCATATCGAACAAAAGATTACTAGCATCAAAAAAAACCTAAACAAGCTACCCAAGGAAAATTTATGCTGCGCAAAAAATGGTAATACTTACAAATGGTACTCCCTCTCTAATGGTCCGGCACAATATATCCGCAAGAAAAATATAAAATATGCCGAGAAGCTGGCTCTAAAGAAATATTACCTTTTAGAGCTTGATGATCTAACAAAAGAGTTACATGCAATAAATATTTGCTTGTCTAATTTTCCTAAAAACAGACAAGTTGATACCTTTTTCGAAAATAACTTAGAATATCAAAGGCTTATCTCTGGCGTATTCAATCCTCCCAACAAAGACTTAGCTCTGTGGGCTTCTGAAGAATACGAAAGAAATACTAGTCATCCCGAAAGTTTAAAACACAAAACTATCCATGGTTATTATGTTAGGTCAAAATCCGAATTACTAATTGATAGTATTCTCTCAATGCACAAAATCCCTTTTAGATACGAATGTTGTCTTAACTTAAATGGCATATCCGTTTACCCTGATTTCACCATAAAGCATCCAAAAAGCCACGAGATTTTTTATTGGGAACATTTTGGTATGATTGACAATCCATCATATGCTAATAATGCAATTTCAAAATTACACACGTACATCTCAAACGGAATTTATCCAAACATTAATTTAATTACCACATACGAGACAAAAGACATTCCTCTTGATACTAATACTATAGAATCATTAGTTAAATTATTCTTTTCGTAATTAGGATAGTATCAACTTTATATAATTTTCTACTATGCATTTGGGTTACACTACTAACTCTATTTTGATTACTAGCTCAAGGGGTGATTTCCTCGCATAAGTATAATTATTATGATTTATTCCTATTATCATTTCAAAACTCATATCTTGCGTTCTAATCTTTCTTACAACAAATCATAATAATTCAAAAATCGCTGCAGATTGAATCTATCTACCAACCCTTAGCTTTTGAGGCTAACTCCTTGGGCAGTTCAATCTACAGCGATTATCCTTTAGAATAATTACTCATTATTCAATGTGTAATTACAACACTATGATTACTCACTATTTAATATACCATTGTAGCAACATAATTTCTTACTACTCAATATATCATTGTAACAATTTGAAAGTTAATTTTTATATTTCTACAAGCATCATTTTAGATTTAATATTCATCTATTATTTACTGTTTAAATATCCATAATTTAACTATAGCCATACATTCCCTTAGGCCGCTTGGTAATATAATAGACTTGTGTGTATTACTGTGACAATGTGTCATATCTCCTAAGCCTGCAATCTTTGCTAATTGCCCTGCTCTATATATATGATAATCATCAGTAACATATGCAAGTTTGTATTCTGTGACACCTAACTCTGTAAAATAATCATTCAAAAGTTCCTTAGAATATTTGAAGTTTTCATAGGTGCTAGTCGCTTTCTCTTCCTTAATAATATTTTTCTGAGGGATTCCATTTGCAATTAGATATCTCTCCATAGCAAGAGCTTCCGTAATATCCTCTTGTGGTCCCTGTCCACCAGTTACGACAATTACCACATCTGGATTTTCCTGATAATACTCTATTGCAACATCTAAACGTTTCTGTAAAGCTCCAGATATTCTTTCTCCACGAACCGCAGCACCAAGAACTATAATTGCATCCTCTTTATAGGTAACATTATCAGTTCCTCCAGAAATAAACAACACAGGAATCACTATAGCAATTAATGTCATCCCTAAGTAATATATTCCAATAAGCCACCGTGGAAGCTTCTTTACCAATACCTTGTAAAATAATCCATAAGCAAGTGTCACCATTCCAAGCATAATATTAACTATTAGACCAGCATTCATGTTGCATACTGTTGAAGCATACAACCCGATAACAAGAATAAATAATCCAAGGATTATAAATAATATCTTCAGTACTATATGTGATACTTTTTTCATCTTGCGTTCCTTTTCTTTCTATAGTATTAAAGGTGTTTATTACCTTATTAGTATATTACATATACGAAATTATGTCCATTATAGAGATATAATGTTTTCATCAGGGTATATACTAGCACTCTCTACCTCCATATACCCGCGCGGTCTTCTTTTCTAGCTTCCCGCGGGTATACAGCATCACTCTCCTCTTCCATATACCCGCGCGGTCTTCTTTCTAGCTTCCCGCGGGTATACAGCATCACTCTCCACT
>JAGALE010000198.1 GCA_017625335.1 Lachnospiraceae bacterium | reverse complement strand
TAATCTTTTTAACATCAAACATATTAAATAGTTCATAAGAGTAGATGCCCATAGAAGCATTTCCCATACCGCTTGCCATAACAGATACTTTTTTTCCTTTGTAGTAACCTGTGTATCCTTGAACTCCTCTAACATCACATAACTTATAGCATCACCAAGCTTATATTTCAGTTTATCTGAATAAGCCATATAAGCATCATATAATTTTCCTCTCATACTCATCCCTCCTAATTTATTCTAACCATTCTCTCTTATTATCATCAATATCCTTCATTATTCCGTTTTCATCCTTAAGTTTCTCATTCATATTGGCAGGTTTAACGGCAGTTTTTATTTTAGTTTTTAATTTCGAATAAGAATTCTTATCTGAAGTATCACTAGACTCTGACTTAGCTTCATCCGAAGGTTTGCTATTTTTTTCCTTTTGAGATTTAGCATAAACCAAATCATCATTAGCCTTTTGATAAGCCACCATTTTAAAATCTAAGCTTTGTCTTTCCTGACGTTCTCTAGCCTCCAAATCGATACTTTCTGCAAACACAATTCCATACTCAGAAATATCAGGAAGAGTAACAAAGAAAGGTCTCACTCTATTAAGTAACATCAAAGCTTCCCCCTTCTTCAAATACTGAAGCTTTTCCACCGAAACAAGAGGACGTTTATATACATCACTGATATATTTCTCTCCACATCTTTCTGATATTAATTTTAAGGTATCCATATCACTACTATGAAGATAGACTGTATTATCACAGTTATCTAATATTACCTTTGCAACATCAGAACCGTATACACAATTAAGTTGTCTAACCGACTGAATACAGATTAAGAAACGCATATTCCTGGATCTTGCAGCAGATACCATTTTTTCTATCTTAACTTTACCCATATTTGCAAATTCATCTAATATAAATTCCACTCTTCTAGGCAGTCTACCATTGTAATTCTCATGGGCCTCATCAATAAGTGTCGCATAGAACTGGTCCACCATAGCAGTTACCAATGCACTATGTACTGTAGTTTCATCTCTGGTAATTAAAAATACAGCTGTCTTTTCTTCTATAATGTCTTTAATGTCGAATGTGGAATTATAGGTCATATCGCACAACGCATCATTTAATACAAACTCGGATATAGCCTGAACAAAAACTGAGAATATACTTCTTTTAGTCTCATTAGGTGCCTCCATCGTCAAAGATGCTAATCTATATAACATATTGTCCTTGTCTTTTCCAAAATACTTATTAATCCAAGGTCCTCCATAGCCGTTACTTTCATTGGATTGAATATGCAACTTAAAAATATTTTCAATAGTAACATCTTTGTAATCGTATATTTCACAAGCTAATAAAACAAGTACTAAGAAGTAGCTACCTGCTGAAAATTCCCAGAATGGATCCTCATTAGAATGATACTTGGACATAATAGTGTTAATTATAGCCATAAATCGCTCTATTGCTCTGTCTTTATTACCAAACTGATACTCCCATGCTGGATCCTGGAATATATTATATCTATCTCCTTTAGATGTATCCCTAAAATCAAGAACTATAGCTTTATATCCTCTTTTATTAAGTGTAGGCTCAGAAAATTTATACAGTTCTCCCTTAGGGTCATGTACTATTACAGAATGACCACTAAGAATACATGAAATCAAATACATAGTGATTAATCTTCTGGTCTTTCCAGAACCAGTTGATGCAGCAATCAAGGTATTAGACTCACTATTTTCAACTCGTATTTTTTTATTCTTAATGTCTGTATCCACAACTAATCCACAAGGCTGTCCATCCTGAGCATCATTTCCATAAGATATATACGGAAACTCAGTTAAATCTTCGTTGAAATAAGCATTATTTTCATTATCCATCATATAATAACTCATACTACCAACTCCCCTACTTTACAAAACCAATCTTAATTCTTGTATCATTGCTCTTAGTTGTGCCAAATATATCCTGGCTATACTTACTAATAAAGGCCTTATCCACACTAGGCGCAACAATAGATTTACCCTCATTCATAAGCATGATTTTAAGGTGAATTCTATGAACAATGAGCTCTAAGATGTCATAATTCATATCTTCTCTTTCTAAACATTCATGAATATTAATTGATATAAGCTGCTTAG
>JAGALE010000197.1 GCA_017625335.1 Lachnospiraceae bacterium | reverse complement strand
AGTTGGGCGTGTAGAGATAACAGCTTGCTGTAGGCCCAAGCAAAGAGAAAAGTAGGAAGAATGAAGAGATAAAGTTGGGCCTGTAGAGAGAAAAGCTTGCTGTAGGCCCAAGCAAAGTGAAAAGTAGGAAGAATGAAGAGATAAAGTTGGGCCTGTAGAGAAAAAAGTTTGCTGTAGACCCAAGCAAAAAATAAGAGAATAAAAACGAAATAGTAGATGTTGTAGAAAAAGATATTGAAAATAACAGACGCAAATGCTACACTACCCACGTGGTGCTTTCGTAATGGGAAGTGAAAAGGGAATACGGTGCAAATCCGTAGCAGCCTCTACTACTGTAAGCAGATGGAGCTTGGCGTTAGATAGCCACAGCATAAGCTGGTGGATGCCATAACGCAAAACTCCAATTCATACTCATATCCGCAACCCATAATTTGACATGCGGGGCCATTGGAGAGCATGTGTGCGAATCTGTGCACATATATCTGAGAAGGCTGGGTGTATGAAGTCTGTAAGCCAGGAGACCTGCCATAATAATTATCGTTGACTTTTGTTGAGGCGAAAGTACAAAGAATGGAGTAATATGAAAATTTTAAAGAACAAGGTGGCTTTACTTGTTGCCATGATGCTGCTTGTGATGGGACTAGCAGGATGTGGAGAAAAGGCCGGAAATGATGGCGATGGAACCAAGAATGCCAGTGGAACAGCTTATCCACTTGAGATAACTGACACAAATGGCGAAACTGTAACTATTAAATCAGAACCACAGAAGATAGTATCTGTAGCACCTAACCTTACAGAGGTTGTGTATAAGCTTGGGGCTGGAGATAAGCTTGTAGGAAGAAGTGATTATTGTGACTATCCTGCAGAAGCTGCAAATGTTGAATCAGTGGGAACTATTACAGGACCGGACATTGAGAAGATTATTTCTCTTGATCCAGACCTTGTAATTGTGTCAACACATTTTGATGAGGCAAATACTGAGAAGCTTGCTGAGGCAGATATTCAGGTGTTAACTCTCTATGATCAGGGAAATGTGGATGGTGTTTATACTGTAATCGACACCCTTGGACAGGCTTTAAATAAGAATGCAGAGGCTGATGCTTGTGTTCAGGAGATGAAGACAACCATCGCTGATGTGGAGAGTAAGGTTAAAGACCTTGAGAAGCCGACTGTGTACTATGTAGTTGGTTATGGTGAGTATGGTGATTACACTGCTGGTGGAGATACATTTATTCATGGAATTATTGAGGCAGCAGGTGGAGATAATATTGCAAAGGATATTTCTGGATGGAACATAAGCCTTGAGGTACTTGTTGAGACAGATCCAGAGATAATTATTATAAATGAGAGTATGAAGGATGACTTTATGAGTGCCCCTACATACTCTGAGCTAACAGCGGTAAAAGAGGGCAAGGTTTACACTCTTGATGTAAATATGCTTGAGAGACAGGGCTATAGAAACGCAGAGGGTATCAAAGCTCTTGCTGAAATCCTTCATCCGGAGGCATTTAAGTAAAAGATGAAGACAGACTTTAAGTGGATCCGGATAATAGAATTAAGTTTAATATTGTTTGTTGCTATGATCGTGGCGGTATCAGTAGGTTCTGCTAATTTGTCAGTGGAGGATAGTCTTAAAATCGTGTTGGACAAGCTTCCACTATTGGGTAATTTAGTGGATGTATCTGACCTTGGAACCACTTATGAGGTTATAGTCTGGAAGGTACGTATGCCCAGGATTATTATGTCTGCACTTGTAGGCGGAGCCTTGGCAGTTGTGGGTGCTGCATTCCAGGGAGTGTTCGGAAACTCCCTGGCAGATCCCCATATATTAGGAGTGTCTTCAGGCGCAGCTTTGGGAGCAACCTTTGGAATGCTTACTGGAATATCAGTAAGCTTTTTTGGCTTGGGGCCAATTGGAGTATTTGCGTTTATTGGAGCAATTATCGCAGTGTTTTTCGTGTACAATGTATCCAAGATAGGTGGAGAAATTTCCACCACAAATATGCTACTTACAGGTACTGCCATAAGCACTATGCTTAGCTCCATTATTTCTCTTCTTATGACCTTTGACCAGGAGAGAATTGACAGGGTTTATATGTGGACCTTGGGGAGCTTTACAGCGGCTAACTGGGAGAAGAATGCATTTCTGGTTATTATTGTTACCATAGGAGTGGCTATAATGTTTTCTCTGTCAGGTAAGCTTAATGTAATGATGATGGGGGAGGAGGAAGCCAAGTCCCTAGGTGTGGATACAGTGAGAACCAGAAGAACCATTATTATCGTGTCATCTATGCTGGTGGCGTCATCAGTTTCCGTCAGTGGAGTGATAGGCTTTGTGGGACTTATAATTCCACACACTGTAAGGATGATTGGTGGACCAAATAACAAGAAGCTAATGCCATATGCATTTTTGTGCGGAGCAATATTTTTACTTATGTGCGATACCATTGCCAGAACTATTGCATCACCTACAGAGATACCTGTTGGAATTATAACTTCGATATTTGGTGCGCCATATTTTGTTGCACTTATTATTAAGAATAAGAAAAAGGTTTAAAGAGGGGCTTGGTATGGAAGAAAGATTACAACAAATTAGTGCCGAAAATATAGTATGGCAGCCTAGCAAGAAGAAAGCACCTGTTCTAGACCATATTGATTTGGAGCTTAAGGAGGGCTGCTTCTATGGCATACTAGGGCCAAATGGAGCAGGTAAAACCTCTTTAGTTAGACAGCTCCTACGATTTAAGGACAGCACTTCGGGAACAGTGTCTCTGGATTATACAGATATTAGAGATATTAAGAGAAATGATATAGCCAAGAAGCTGGCTTTTCTGCCACAGATTATAAATTCCAGTGTGGACTTTACTGTGCAGGAGGTTGTTGCCATGGGTAGAGAACCCTATAGAAAGAACTTCGTACCTTTAAGTAATGAGGATATAAAGGCCATAGATGAGGCTATGAAATTTACAGATTGTGAAAAGCTTCGTGATAAAAGCATATCATTTATCAGTGGTGGTGAGAGGCAGAGAGTTATGATTGCTAGAACCATAGCTCAGGATACTCCTTGGATTATCTTAGATGAGCCGGTTTCAAGTCTTGATATAACTCATCAAACTCAGCTTATGCGGCTACTTGATAACCTTAGAAATGAGAAGAAAAAAACTGTAGTTGCCATACTACATGATATAAATTTAGCCACTGGCTTTTGTACCCATCTTGTTTTTATGAAGAACGGTAGGGTGTTTAAGGAGGGCGCAGTGGAGGAGCTCCTTACTCAAGAGAACCTAAAGGAGCTTTATGATATGGAGTTTGAATTCATAGATGTGGAAGGAAGAAATAGACCTTATGTGGTGCCTAAATATTTATAGAGAATAATAACTGATGATAGACAGTCGGTAAAAAAATCTAAGTACTGAAATTAGTGAAAAAGGTTTGGTGAAAAAATGGATAACATCGCTCAAAATGCAAAAGCCCATTGGGACAATATAGCAAAGCCTATAGATAGTCTTGGTTTATTAGAGGACTATGTGGTAAAGCTGTGCCGAATTTCGGGAAGTGACAAGCCTTATGAGTTGGACAAAAGGGCACTGGTTATACTGTGCGGAGACCATGGTGTTGTGGCAGAGGGTGTGACACAGACTGGAAGTGAGGTGACTCGCATAGTAAGCGAGAATTTTGCTAAGGGTAATTCCTGTGTAAATCAGATGGCAGATGTGGCCGGGGCAGATATATTTACCATAGATATAGGCATGTTAGGAGAGAAGTATCCGGATAAGGATATAAAGACCGGCGCTGTTATAGATAGAAAGGTTGGTAAGGGAACCAGGAATCTTGCCAATGAAGCTGCTATGAGTACGCAACAGTGCCAGGTGGCAATTCAGGTGGGGATAGACTTGGTGGCAGAGCTTAAAGCTATGGGCTACAAGATTATCGCTACCGGAGAGATGGGTATTGGAAATACTACACCAACCAGTGCGCTTGCGGCTGCATTTCTAGGACTTAGCGCCAATAAAGTGGTAGGCAGAGGCGCAGGTCTATCAAGTGATGGGATTACTAGGAAGCTTAAGGTAGTGGAGCAGGCAGTAACCAGAGTTAGAGAGTGTGATGTTACCGAACCTGTGGAGCTTCTAGCTCAGCTTGGAGGCTATGAGCTGGCTGGAATGGTGGGATTATTCCTAGGTGGTGTTAAGCACCGGATGCCTATAGTTATAGATGGAGCTATATCTGCAGTATCAGCTATGGTGGCGAACAGAATAGATAGTAGAGTTAGAGATTACGCCTTGGCATCCCATATTTCAGGAGAGCTTACTGGTAAGCTTGCCTTGGATGAGCTAGGGCTTAAGGCTATAATAGATGGTGGTTTAAGGCTTGGGGAGGGTAGTGGAGCAGTTGCACTATTTCCACTACTTGATATGGCTATGGCGGTGTACAAGAATATGGGAAGCTTTGAGGATTATGATATAGCGACTTACGAAAGATATGAGCAATAGGGCAAAAGATGATATTTTTCAGCTTTGATGGTGTAAAATGATGAATTAAAAAGAGTCTTGTTTGTAGTGGAGAGCTTATGTTGTATATAGTTACCGGTGGTAGTGGCAGTGGAAAGTCTGAGTTTGCAGAGAAGCTGACACTTATGTTGAAAAGTAAAGACGGGCTAAAGACTGGTGTAGATGGTGATATAGATGGTGGCTCAGACGGTAAGCTCTGGTATGTTGCTACCATGAAGCCTTTAGCTCATGATGTGGAAATGAAAAAAAAGATTCTTCGACATCAAAATATGAGAGCAGGAAAGGGCTTTGATACTATAGAATGCTATGAGAATATTGGTCAGCTACAGTTTTGCGGAGCTGATACAGTTTTGATGGAGTGTATGTCTAACCTTCTTGCCAATGAAATGTATGGCGTCAAGGGCTGTATTACAGGGGTGAATTTTTCGTCTGATAATGCATCCGAAAGTGCAAGGGAATTGGTTAAGAAGTATATTGTGGAGCCTATTGTTAGCATATCCAGACAGGTGAAGAATCTGGTAGTAGTAACCAATGAGGTATTCAATGACGGAAGACTTTATGAATACCATACTGAGACTAGACTTTACATAGAGCTGATAGGATGTATTAACCAAGAATTAGTTGCACATGCAAATGGTTTTGTGGAGGTGTTTTGCGGAATACCTTTGTGGCAGAAGGGAGAGAAAAATAGATGTTTAAATCCTTAATAATGGCATTTTCAACCTACTCTAAAATTCCTATGCCAAGAATTAAATGGGATGAGAAAAATATGTCCTACAGTATGTGCTTTTTCCCTTTTGTGGGAGTGGTAATAGGTGGAGTTAATTTTGGTCTGATATATTTGCTTAAGGAGTTGCTGGGATTTTCTCCGTTATTCATTGGTATGATTATCACTGTAATTCCAATTCTTATAACCGGAGGAATTCATTTTGATGGCTTCTTAGATGTGGCTGACGCAAGAAGCTCCTACAAGGACAGAGAAGAAAAGCTTAGGATATTAAAGGATCCTCATGTGGGAGCATTTGCAATTATATATGGAATCTGTTATATGATGCTTGCCTTTGGGTGCAATTATCAACTGGTTGCAGATATGGGCGAGTCTATGATGGTTTATGTAATCGTAGGAATAGGCTTTGCGTTTTCCAGAGTCTTAAGCGGATTGTCGGTGTTAACCTTAAAGAAAGCAAAGAAGGATGGAATGGTTGCAGCCTACTCGCAGGGAGCTGATAAAAGGGCTAAGGTGATTTTGGCGTTAGAGCTAGTGGCTATTTTGGTTGCTCTTGTTTTAGTGGATTTAAAATATGGAGTAGCAGTGATTGTAGCAGGAATAATTAGCTTTATATATTATGTTATTATGTCTTATAAAACCTTTGGTGGAATTACAGGTGATTTAGCTGGATGGTTTTTACAGGTGTGCGAGCTTAATATGCTAATATTCATGGTTGTGGTCCAGAGAATTACTGTAGGTGGATTGCTGTAGCAATATATGGTTCGTTGAGTTTTGTAGAGTTAATTCTGATGTGAGCAGTGGAAGTACAGGAGATATAATATGATATTTGTGGTAGGAGGAGCATATCAGGGAAAGACAGGATATGTTCAGGAAAACTATGGAAGTGAATACAAGGTTTTAGAGGACTATCATTTGACTGTGCGAGGTCAGCTTGAGGCAGGCCTTGATCCCATAGAGGAATGGGAAAAATTTGCTCAAGAGCATTTGGGTAGTGATGTATGTCAGGATATGGGTGATGAGCAAAAAACTCCTTTAGGTGAGAATGCTTTGGACAAGGTAATAATCATCAGCTGCGATTTAGGCAGCGGTTTGGTGCCTATTGAACCATTTGAGAGAGAGTATCGAGAGCAGGTGGGACGAGTGAACTGTTTAATTGCCGGTAAGGCTACCCAGGTTATTCGTGTGATTAGTGGTATAGGAACGAAGATAAAATGAAAATATATTTAATCCGTCACGGGAAGACAAAAGGAAATATGGAGAAAAGATATGTAGGGTGCACTGACGAGGGATTGTGCCCTGATGGTGTAGCGGAGGTTGAGAGCCTTAGGGAAAGGTATGAATACGGCATAGGTAAGCCTAGTCAGATAGTTATAAGTCCCATGAGAAGATGCGTGGAGACAGGAGAGCTACTATTTCCTAGTGCGAGACAGTTATCTGTGGATGAATTCAAAGAATGTGATTTTGGTGAGTTTGAGTATAAAAACTATGAGGAGTTGACTAGAAATCCATACTATGAGAAATGGCTTGAGAGTGGTGGGAACATAGCGTTTCCTGGCGGTGAGTCAAAACAGGAGTTTCAGGATCGGGTAGTGGAGAGATTTCGCGAACTGCTTGTAGGTGGCAGACTTAAGTTAGAAGCCCTAGAGGATAAAAAGGGTGGAGCAAATGAAACCGGAATAGTGCTGGTGGTTCATGGCGGAACTATTATGTCTATATTGGACAGGTTTTCAGAACCTCACAAGGACTACTATGACTGGCAGGTGGAAAATGGTCATGGCTATGTGGGTGATTTGCTTCTTGATGACAAGAAGGTTGTAATTAAAAACATAGAGAATCTGTAACCATGAATAGTAAAATAATTGTATTTGGATGTAGGTTGAGAAATTTTATATAACAAGATAGTTAAATTATGATTGAGCGAATAATAGTAATATGCTTGGGCTTCCTGTTGGACTTGATTATAGGTGATCCCAATTATAGCTGGCATCCCATAAGGCTAATAGGAAAACTTATTGATAAAACAGACAAGCTTTTAAGAAAAATATTTAGTATAAATGAGCAACGAGAGCTTCACAAGACTAGAAAGCTGGTGGCAGGTACATTTCTTGTAGTTGTAGTTCTTTTAGTGTCCTTGGGAGGAACCTGGCTGGCCTTATATGTAGCGGAGAAAATACATAGGCTTGTAAAACTTACTGTGGAGGTGATTCTTGCGTACCAGATGCTTGCGGTAAAGTCCCTTAAGGATGAGAGTATGAAGGTGTACCATGCACTAAAGGCTGGAGATATACAGGGCGCCAGATATGCGGTTTCTATGATTGTAGGTCGTGACACCAAGGATTTGGATGAGAAGGGTATAACCAAGGCAGCAGTGGAGACCGTAGCGGAAAATACCTCAGATGGTGTAATTGCACCTCTGTTTTTTATGCTGGTATTTGGAGTGGCTGGTGGAGTATTTTACAAGGCGGTAAATACTATGGATTCTATGATTGGATACAAGAATGACAGGAATATTTACATAGGGCGTGTGGCTGCCAAGCTGGATGATGTGGTGAATTATATCCCTGCCAGAGTGTCTGCTGTATGTATGCTAATGGCAGGTGGAATTATGGGATACAGTGTTAGAGACGGCTGGAGAATATTCTGTCGAGACAGGTTTAATCACGCCAGCCCTAATTCGGCTCAGACAGAATCTGTATGTGCCGGACTGCTTGGAGTGAAACTGGCGGGAGATGCATATTATTTTGGAAAGCTTTACAGCAAGCCAACTATTGGGGATGCTGTAAAAGAGATTTATGTTGAGCATATAAAGGTGGTTAATAAATTTGCTTACGTAACTGCAGTGATTACTCTTGTAGTGGGAGTGGGAATGTTGCTTTTGCTGGAGCTTTTATTGTAGTAGGAAGCATTGCTTTTGGCGGAGCTTTAGTGATATGGGAAAACAATGCCTGTAGTAGATTTTCGCTGTAGCGTAGATGTGTGATTATAGGATTATTAGCAGATGTATTTTTCTAAAGAATTAGAATATAGAAAGGTTTGTAATATGGAATATTTACACGGTGGTGACATATATAGAAATCAGGCAGAGTATGATTTCTCTGTAAATATAAATCCTTTAGGTATGCCTTTAGGAAGTATACAGGCAGCTCATGAGGGTATTGTTTTGGTGGGCAGATATCCAGATTATAAATGTGAGAGCTTATGTCAGGCTATTGCCAGTTCTCATTCTATCAGTCCAGAGTATGTTCTGGTTGGAAATGGTGCAGCAGAGCTTATTTATAACCTATGCTATGCCGTAAATCCTAGAAAAGCCTTAACCATAGCTCCCACATTTCAGGAGTATGAGAAAGCTGTGAATGCAGCGGGCGGTGAGATGGAGTATTACTATCTTAAGGAGGAAAATAATTTTGATCTGCAGTATGAATTCGTAACAGAGCTTTTTGGCAGGGTGGGAGATTTGGATATGGTTTTTCTTTGTAATCCAAATAATCCTACTGGGAGAGTTATTAGAAAGGATATTCTTTTAAAGGTATTGCAGACCTGTCAGGATAGGGAAGTTTATCTTTGTGTGGATGAAAGCTTTTTACCATTTTTGGAGAATGAAGATAATTATTCCATGATAGATTATCTAGAGAGCTATGATAAGCTAATTATATTAAGGTCATTTACTAAAATATATGGTATGCCAGGACTTAGACTTGGATATGCTTTGTCGTCTAATATAAAGCTTATAGAGAATATGAGAGAAAAGTGTCAGCCATGGTCGGTTTCCACACCGGCTCAGTTAGCAGGGATTAGTGCATTGAAGGATGTGGATTTCCTAGAGAAGACAA
The DNA here is from genome assembly GCA_017625335.1 of Lachnospiraceae bacterium. Lineage (GTDB taxonomy): Bacteria > Bacillota > Clostridia > Lachnospirales > Lachnospiraceae > Coprococcus_C. The sequence goes on along the minus strand of JAGALE010000197.1, from coordinate 3,674 downwards.
AGCGGATGATTCAGGGAGAAAGAGAGTATTTGGTTCGAGAATTAATGCCTATAATAGCTGAAAAATATTATATAAGTTACGCCAATTTTATATTGTTCAAGGGCGGGGCGGATTTGAAGGTTAGATTGCTGGAGGAGGGTGTTTTGATTAGAGATTGCTCCAATTTTAAAGGCTTAGGACAGGGTTATTATAGAATGGCTGTCAGGTCCACCAGCGAGAATAAGGAGCTTGTAAGGAGAGTGTCAAAATGGCAAAGGTAATTATGATTCAGGGCACTATGTCCAATGCTGGTAAAAGTCTCATAGTAACTGGCTTATGCCGTATATTCAAGCAGGATGGCTACAGGGTAGCTCCATTTAAGTCGCAGAATATGGCTCTGAATTCTTACATTACTGCAGATAATCTGGAAATGGGCAGAGCGCAAGTTGTTCAGGCAGAGGCAGCAGGTGTGGAGCCGGATGTGGCTATGAATCCCATACTTCTTAAGCCAACTACAGATATGGGCTCCCAAGTAATAGTAAATGGTAAGCCCATAGGGGATATAAAGGCCATGGATTATTACCGCAGAAAAAAGGAATTTATACCAGTAGTTAAGGCGGCCTATGACAAGCTTAGTAGTAAATATGACATAGTTGTAATAGAGGGGGCAGGAAGTCCTGCGGAGATTAACCTTAAGGATGATGACATAGTAAATATGGGTATGGCTAAGATGGCAGATGCTTCAGTGCTCTTGGTAGGGGATATCGATAGAGGTGGAGTATTTGCACAGCTTCTTGGCACTATAATGCTTTTAGATGAGGATGAAAAGGATAGGATTAAAGGGCTTATAATTAATAAGTTTCGAGGAGATAAGGACATTCTTGCTCCAGGACTTCGTATGCTGGAGGAACGGTGCAATAAGAAGGTTATTGGTGTTGTTCCATACGAAAACCTTCACATTGAAGAAGAGGATTCCTTGGCGGAGCAACTGGGTAATCGTATGGTTGGAGCAGGAATTGATATAGCTGTAATTCGTTTTCCTAAGTTGTCAAACTTTACAGATTTTCAAGCCTTTGCTCTTGAGGAAAATGTGTCCGTAAGATATGTGGATTGCGTGGAAGGACTGGGAGTGCCGGATGCAGTAATTCTTCCGGGAACAAAAAGTACCATGCAGGATATGTTGTGGATGAGAGAAAATGGACTAGAGGTGGCAGTGAAAAAGCTTGCTAATAAGGGAACTATAATCATGGGTATCTGTGGTGGTTATCAGATGCTTGGTATGGAGATAAAGGAATTTGCTGATAGAGAGCCTATAAGAGGGATGGGGTTACTTCCTATAAAGACCATATTTGAAGTGGAGAAGACTAGATGCAGAGTAGAAGGAAGAATAGCGCAGCTTGAAGGTGTGCTGGCATCCCTATCTGGGAAGGAAATCTGTGGCTATGAGATACATATGGGACAGAGCATGATTGATGCTGAAAATTCTGCGGGGGGTAAAGAGGATTTTGGTATGTGGGATAAGCTTGAACACAGTGATGCTGCTGACCATAGTGGAAGAATGGAAGGTCCTGCCATAGATACAAATAACATTTTACAGGGCTACTACCGAGATAACATTTTTGGCTCCTATATTCATGGAATATTTGACACAGAGGAGTTTAGAGCTGCATTTGTGAGCTTGCTTTGGGATAGGAAGGGTATAGCCTATAATCCTGCAGAAAGCATTACCTATGTAGAGTTTAAGGAGCAGCAATATGACAAGCTAGCTCAGATATTAAGAGATAGTATTGATATGAAGGAAATATATAATATTATGGGATTGGAGGTAGAGTAATGGTTCATATATATTGTGGAAATGGTAAAGGGAAGTCAACAGCAAGCATTGGTCTTTGCGTAAGGGCAGTTGGAAATGATGTCCCGGTATTGCTGGTACAGTTTCTTAAGGATGATACATCCGGAGAATTAAAGGTATTAAAAAATCTGTCAAATGTTCATATTATGCATTCAGATAAATTTTTTGGATTTACTTGGAATATGACGGAGGTGGAGCTTAAGGAACAGGCGGAGATATTTGACAGGATGCTTGGGAAGGTTGAATGGTGGATAGATGAGAAGCTACAAGTGGTAGGAAAGTTGACGGGAGTAGGCCAAAACCAAGACGAAAAAACTGGAATCAAATTACTAGTGATTTTGGATGAGATAATTCCTGCTATTGATTGCAAATTAGTTGAAGAAAGTGTATTATTTAAACTGATGGATAAATACAATATGGAGGATGTAGAATTTGTTCTCACAGGTAGAAATCCATCAGAAGAGTTAAAATCTAGGGCAGACTATATTTCCTGCATAGAGGCAGTAAGGCATCTTTATGAGAAGGGGATTACTGCGAGACAGGGTGTGGAATACTGAAAATGTCTGCTGAAAATGTCTACGGAACAAGGCTTGGTTACTAACGAATAACAGTGATGTAATTGGGTAGCAAGCTGAGATGTGACACTTTACCAGGGAGGATATATTTTGATATACTTTATCGTCAATGGTGCAGCTAGAACCGGTGAGGGACTTAATATTTGGAAGCAGGTTAGAGCACACCTTAAGAAAAATAATGTGGAGTTTAAAGCCTTTGAGACAAAGTATGAGGGTCATGCAACTATTCTTGCAGAGAAGATTAGTAAGCTACCGGGAGATGAGATAACCATGGTTACCATCGGTGGAGATGGTACTATTAACGAGGTTCTGAATGGTATTGCTGACTTTAAGAAGATTCGCTTCGGCGTAATTCCAACTGGCTCGGGAAATGACTTCGCCAGAGGCTTGAATATCAGTAAGGATCCTTTGCTTCAGACGGATATTATATGTAATAGTATAATCACTGAGAATATAGATATGGGTAAGGTTTGGTGGGAAGGCTGTGATAAGCCTAGATACTTTTCCATTAGTGCTGGCGTTGGACTTGATGCCATAGTCTGCAAGAAGGCGCTTAACTCTAAGCTTAAGAAGTTTTTAAATAAGTTAAAATTAGGCAAGCTCACCTACATAATCCTTACAATTCAGACTTTATTTTCCATGGATACTGCAGAGGTTAAGGCTGCATTTGATGATGGAGAAGAAAGAGAGTTTAGCAAGCTTATTTTTGCAGCTGCTATGAATTTTAGAGCTGAGGGTGGTGGTGTTCCTATGGCACCACGAGCTGACGCAAGGGACGGGCTTCTCTCTATGTGTATTGTACATGGCATACCTAAGTGGATAACATTTTTCTGTTTGCCGTTCTTGGTAGCCGCAAAGCATGAGTGGATACCTGGCTTTGATATTATTGACTGCAAGAAGTGCGAGATAAAGATGGACAAGCCGGTAGTGCTCCACGAGGATGGAGAATATTGCGCAGATGTGGACCATGTGGTTATGGAGTGCTTGCCAGAGAAGCTTAGACTTATAGTGTAGAAGTTGCTTAATATATTAGTCTGATAGTGTAGTTATTGCTTAATATACTAGACCGATAGTGTAGACGTAATAATAAGTTAGAAATAATGTATAGACAACGACTATGTAGATGAAATTGTGTATGAATGTGATGATACTGACCCGCGGGAACTGTTCCTGCGGGTTTTCTTATGTGGCGCGGGTATGAGAGCTTGCTGGAGGAACTGTATACCCGAGCTGCGAAGAAATTCATTGATTCGCGGGTATGAGAGCTT
>JAGALE010000196.1 GCA_017625335.1 Lachnospiraceae bacterium | reverse complement strand
GATTATATAAGTTAAATAGTAATTAGGTATAGATACAAAATCAGTGTCATTTTTATATTATAGTAAAATATTATTTTATATCGGAGGCTATAATATGAAAGGCAAGTTAAGGTTATTAACATTTAGTATAAGTAGTGTGCTTTTGTTATTAGGATGTGCTAAGGAAACAGAAGATGTACATATTAAGGATAACTTACAAGCAATTGGTTCAAATATAATTATTAAGGAATTAAATAGCGAACTGGAAAATGTTGAAGTAATTCCTGTTAAAATTGTGGAGAATACACCAGAACCAACACCATTAGTCACTGAAGTAAATATTAAAATGGTGGGAGATAATTTAATACATAGTCCATTATATAAAGCAGCACGTCGAGATGATGGTACATACAATTTTGATATGTTATTTGAGCACATGAAAAATGATATAGAATCAGCAGATTTAGCAATTATAAATCAGGAAACTATATTAACAGCAGATAGAAATCAGATAAGCAGCTATCCAATGTTTGGCAGTCCATTAGAGGTAGGTAATTCAGTTGTAAATGCAGGATTCGACATAGTAGCACATGCAACAAATCATACAATAGACAAGAATAAACAGGGTATTTTAGATACAATAAATTTTTGGGAAACGAATTATCCAAATATTACTTATTTAGGCATACATGATAGTGCAGAGGATAGTGATATTGCATATGTAGAAAAGAAAGGTATTAATTTTGCATTTGTAAATTATACATATGGATTAAATGGTTTGGAGAATTGGCGTGTCGGTAGTGAATATATGGTAGACATGCTTACAGATAGTGATATAGAGAGTACATTATTAGAGGCAGAAACAAATGCTGATATGACGATTGCTATATTACATGTAGGTAATGAATATGTTTATGAACCTACTACTTATGCACAACAACAAGTAGATAGATTTATAGATAATGGTGCAGATATTGTTTTATGTGCACACCCACATGTATTAGAACCTTATGAAATGAGAACAACAGAAAAAGGCAATACAGGGCTAGTATATTATAGTTTAGGTAATTATGTGTCTAATCAAAATGAATTACCACGTATATTAGGTGGCATGGCAGATATTACTATTAGAAAAACAGAATACAATGGTGAATGTACTATTGAAATACCTAAATATAATATGATTCCATTAGTAACACACCAAGAAGTAGGGTACTTTACTACATATAAATTAGAAGATTACACAGATGAATTAGCAGCTAAGCATAAATTAAAAAGCAAAGGATTAAGTGTTGAATACTTAAATGGGTTATACAGTAAAATAATTGATTAGTTGGGAGATAAGTTATGTTTCAAAATAGAGCTACACAAAATATACCATTTAATGAAGCAGACATTAGTAGGGTAGTATACAATGAAAATTACAGAGGAATATTTTTAGACATAAGAGAGGTAGAGAATACTACTAGTAGTACACATAAAGATTATACAAAGAAAAGACCTGGAATTAACTATAAGAGCTTCGGCTCAAAAATAGACATATAATGGGGGTGTATAAATATGAAATCATTTAGTTTTCAGGATGAAGCTAATAAGCATAAAGAAAAGTGTGAAGAATTAAGAAGAATAAGAGTACGCATAGCAGAAAATCTAGGTATACCAGAAAAAGTAAGGCAAGAACCATGTAATTATGAGGGAACATGCAGTGGGACATGTCCAGCATGCTATAAAGAAGAACAAATACTCATGGAAAGAATATATGAACTGTATCAAAATGGCATGATGGACATGATATATGGTGATAAAAACAAAGAACTAAAAACAGCAGTAGAGTCAAAATTTGATGACATCCTTATGGGAGAAGATGTACCTTTAGAAGGTGATGTAATGGAAGGAGAAATGGATGATTCATTTGGAGAAGATAAATCATCTTTAGCAAATGAATTATTTAATCCAGTAAAAACAACATATTCATTTACAAATGATGAAAACAGTGAGAGATTAACACTTCCACCATTTAGACCTGATAATGCAGTACCTCCAATGTCAGGTCAAATTTTACCTGACCCTGAATATTTTAACATAAAACAAGCTGAAAATAAGAATAAAAAGCATGGAATCTTTGGAAAGAAAGACAAAAAGAATGGAAAAATTTAAAGTTCAAGTAATAAATAGACACAGAATGAAAACAGATGGAAATGGTATAACAACATTGGTAGCATTGTATGGATGTCCATTAAATTGCAAGTATTGCTTGAATAAAAAGGTATTAAGTATAGATAAATATAAAGAGATAACACCTGAAGAATTGGTACAATTAGTAATGATAGATTATTGTTACTTTAAAGCAACAGGTGGAGGAATAACATTTGGTGGTGGAGAGCCACTAATATATAGTAAGCAAATAGCTAAAACAAGAAGTATACTACCTAGTGACATTAAAATAAATGTGGAGACATCATTAAATGTAGATACACAAAACTTATTAGATATTGTAGATTTTGTAGATGAGATAATCATAGACATAAAGTCATTAAATACAGATATATACAGAAGATATACAGATAGAGATAACACAAAACTAGTTGATAATTTGAATATTATAGCAGAAAAAGAATATCAACATAAATGTTTGATAAGAATACCAAATATACCAGAATACACAACAAAAGAAGATATAGATAATTCAATAAGATTAATTAAACAACTAGGATTTACAAATATAGATACATTCGATTATGTAATAAGAGGGGCAGAAAATAATGGATAATTACATTCTAAAAGATAGTTTATCTGGGAAATATTTATGTAATGGTAGTTTTGATACAAATGATAAAACCAAGGCTACAAAGTTTGATAAAGATAAAGCAGAGAAATTAAAAACAGCATTCAGTACATTTACAAAAAGACTCAACATAGATGTGGAGAGGGCTGTGTAATTAACATAAATATATGAAAATTATATTTTATATATTTGGAGGCTTTAATGGCAGACGAATTAGGAAAGAGTTGGTACACTAAGTATAGACCAGCTACAATGGAAGAATATAGTGGTCCAAAAATTAAAGATATAGTCAGTAAGAGGTTTACTAAACGTTCAAACATGCCTCATGTAATAATGATTCATGGTAGTAGAGGTTGTGGAAAGACTACTTTTGCACGTATTATTTCTAAATACTACTTATGTCAAAATCCAGCAGAAGATGGTACACCATGTGAAGAATGTGAGATGTGCCAGTCAATAAATGAGATTCTCATTGGTGGTGAGAGTAGTCAGGTAGAGTGTCCTGGTGTTACAGAGTTGGATGCTACTATTATGAATGGTAAAGAAGCAATTCAGGAAGTATTAGATGAGGCATTGCAAAGTCCTATATATAGTGATTTTAAAGTGCTTATTGTCGATGAGTGTCACATGATTTCAAACGCTGGTCAGAACTCAATGCTGAAAATAATTGAGGATATACCATCACATTTAGTTGTTATATTTGCAACTACTGACCCTCAAAAAGTATTACAAACAATTAAGAGTAGATGTCAGCTTACGCTTGAAGCTAGAAAACAATCAGTTAAAGACATGGCAGATAGGTTAATGCAAATATCACAAATGGAAGGGCTTACAGTAAGTAAAGAAGCACTTGAGATAATAGCACGTAAAGGTAATAGAGTACCTAGAGAATGTATTAATTTACTTGAGGGTATAGCTAAAACATATGATGGAGAAGTTACAGTTGATAATGTTAGGGAACATCTTGGTGGTGTATCATCTGAACTATATATGGAATATTTTACAGCAGCTAATAAATCTCTTTCGGCTATACTAATATTTATAAAGAAGCTTAAAACTGAGGACGTTAAATTAAATGAATTTGTAAGTGGGCTAATGGCATTTGCACTTGATAGTATGTATATAAAGCATGGAATATCACTTGAAGACTATCCTGTAGATTATGTAAAAGCAGTTAAAGAATTATTTGACATCTATGGAAGCAGTGATTTTGATATGTTATTACAGATACTTGAATACTTATCAAATAATTTAACAGCTGAAGACGAGGCTAAAAATGAATTATTACTTACAACAACAGCTATGCGTATAAGTAAAATACAATTGCTGGCAAACGGTTTAGCTAAGGAACAATCTGAAGCAATTACAGAAAATAAAATATCTTTATATGAACATAGTCAAAAACTCAAGGTTAACAATGCAGATTTAGCAGAGCAAATGAAGATGGATGTTACACCAGCAGATTTAAGTGAATCATTTGATGGTGTGACACAAGTTATAAACACACAAGGTTTATTAGATAGTATACAGTTACCAAAGATAGATATTGCAGAGGAAGAGGAAGACAACACTCAAAACATGAGAATGAGCTTAGGTAATGAGATTGATGAATTCTTTGACAATGTATAACACATAGGTACTGAAATACTAGTTAATAAAAAGTTAAAACCGAAAAATGACTAGTTGTTAAAATGTATATGTACTTATAAAATTTAAAATTTATACATTTGAAATAACTAGTTATATAAAAGGATTACACTGAATTACAATTAGTGTAATCCTTTTTTATTGCATTTTATTCAAAATTTGAAAAATTATTTTATTTTTATTATTAAAATAAATTAGGAGGTAAATGCAATGAAGAAGCTATTAATACTTACACTAGCTGGTATGCTTGCTTTTGGAGCACCTACTATGGAAGTTCATGCAACTTCTCTTGACGATGTGGTAAGTCAAAGTCAAACTGGAGGCGAAAGTGAAACACCTACAGAGACACAACCAGTTGTAACTGACCCAGTTGTAACTGACCCAGTTGTTCAAGAACCTGTTGTACAAGAACCTGTGGTTACTGAACCTGACAATAGTACATCCAATAGGGAAGCAGCTGAAAAATTCATGGCAGAAGTGCAAAGTGCGACTAATTTATCAGAACCTTCCGTAGGGGCAAGCAAAGTTAATGAGGGGATTAAAAAGATAGCATCTTTCATAATTCAGATATTATCTTATTTTATTACCATAGGTATGGTAGTTAAAATTGTTATAGACCTTTGTTATATTTGTATACCCTTTACACGTTCATTCTTAGCTAACGGTTATGGTGGTAATCCACAAGCTGGTGGCGGCGGAATGCAAGGTGGCATGATGGGCGGCGGCATGATGGGTTCACCTATGGGTGGTGGTATGATGGGTTCACCTATGGGCGGCATGATGGGCGGCGGCATGATGGGCGGCGGTATGTATGGTCGCGGACGCTACGGCATGGGTGGTGGTATGATGGGTTCACCTATGGGTGGCGGCATGATGGGTCAGCAAGGAATGCCTGGAGCAACACCTGCAATGGGAAGAATCCAACTAGTATCCACAGCAGCACTAAATGCAGCTTCAGCTGAAACAGTTGTTGGACCAGATGGAAAAGCAGTTAGCCCATTAAAGCAATACTGCAAGGACATGATACCTATGCTAGTGTTAACACCTATATTATTAACATTAGCTATAACTGGTGTATTAACTGACTTAGGTTTCTTGTTAGGTGGAATGTTAGCAGATGCTATAGCTAATATAGGTAACATGATTTAAGAGGTTGATTACACATGAGTAGAACTAGAGACGTAATAAAAAATAAAAATAAAGTAGAAAAAGCTAGAAAGGCTCGTCGTAAAAATGAGATGACATCTTTAAGAGAGTTGTCAGCATTTAAAGCTAAATTATATGATGAACTTAAGCATATAGAAGTAGTGCTCAAGGATGCTGATGTAGATGCAGTGTTAATAACTGTGCCAGACAAGGCATTATCACAATTTACATCAGCAATCTACTCAGAAGATTTAGCTGGATACGATGTAGAGCAAGTAGAAGGGCAGACTAATCAGTTCTATATCAGAAGAAAGTTTATAGTGTTCTAGGAGGAAAATTAAAAATGACAGGAATGAATATTCAAGACAGATATGATGATATAGCTAGACTATCTGGATTATCAGAGGGTGTGATTAGAAGGGTACTTAAAGCATCTAGACAAAGTTTAGTGCAATCATTAAAGCAGGGAGAAAGAGCAACACTTCCAGGTATATGCACATTTGTTCCAGAGATTGGAAACAGAATTAACAGAAATAGACTTGATATAGAAGAAGAGAGCGTAACAAAGTTCATTCGTATTAAGTCAAGTGCTTCATCAGCATTAGAAACAGAGCTTGAAAAATTGAGTAAATTTGAAAGTACAGACGAAAAAGAGCAAGCTGAAGTGGATGGACTTATGAAGCTTAGAGTAGATGATAAAAACACTGATTTTCATAGCTATAGACAAAGTAGACAAAGTGGTATAAGAACTAATCAGATTAGTGCTTTACTATAAAGTAATGTGGAGGTTACGTTAAATGACAGGACCTACACATAGACAATATTCAGTATGCTTTGGAGCAATAGCACTGATGTTAATATATAGATTAGGCATTACTGAAATTAATTACTACTTAGCAATGCCAATTATATTAACGACATCAAGATTTGGGGCTCAGTTTCCTGATTTTGACCATGAATGGCAGAATGTTGGAGATAAGACAGTTGTAAAAAGATTAATAAACATACTTATTCACTTAACTGGAGGTAAGCATAGGAGTTGGCAAACG